>NZ_JBEXXE010000026.1:0-160113 GCF_040630255.1 Streptomyces sp. NPDC005820 | reverse complement strand
ACGAAAGCTTCCTTTGTACTTGCCTGAGAGACTCTCTCAGGTTTTCCTCCGGGCTTCCCTTCGGTCTTGCGTTTCCGACTCTATCAGACCTTTTCGGTGTCCGATTTCCTCGGTGCTTTCCAGGTTCTCGCTCTCGCGTTTCCCTTTCCGGCGGTTCCGACTCTATCAGATCCTTTCGGCGTCTGATTCCCAGTCAGCGGGGTTGTCTTCCCGGCCCTTCGGCCGTTCCGACGTCTCAAACCTTAGCGGATCCTCTCGGCAGTTCCTAATCGAGCTGCCGGCCCCAAATCGAATTGAATTCGGGCACGCCGAATTCGACCCCGTTGGGAGATCGTGCTGATGGTTTGAGGTGCCGCTGCTGCGGCGGGAGTGTCATCGAAGAACCGTTCCGGCTCCCCGACAACCCGAAGAACTCTACGCGCCCGGCAGAGGTGCGTCAAGCATCGCCTGTCAAGATCTTTTCGGACCGGGTCAGTCCAGGTCGCTGAGCCGCCCGCCGGCGTCCGGCTGGGCGTGCTCGACCCGGCGCAGGAGTCTGGTCAGGACGTCGCCGAGGGTCGTGCGCTCCTCGGCCGAGAGGTCCTGGAGCAGATCCTCCTCGAAGACGGTGGCCAGACGCATCGCCTCCAGCCACTTCTCCCTCCCCTCCGGCGTCAGCTCCACGATGACGCGCACCCGGTTGGACTCGTCCCGTTCCCGGGTCACCAGTCCCTCCGCGACCATGCGGTCGATCCGGTGGGTCATCGCGGCCGGCGTCAGACCGAGGCGCTTGGCCAGGTCGCTGGGGCCCAGGCGATAAGGGGCGCCGGAGAGGACGAGGGCCTTGAGGACCTCCCACTCGGCGTTGCTGATGCCCAGCTCGGCGGTCTGGCGGCCGTAGGCGACGTTCATCCGGCGGTTGAGCCGGGAGAGCGCCGAGACGATCTTCTCGACCTGGGGGTCGAGGCCCCGGAACTCGCGCTGGTAGGCGGCGATCTGTTCTTCGAGCGTCGGCTCCGTGACGCCGGGGGTCTCGGCCATGTGCGCAGTATCGCACGCACTTCCTTTGCCTTGAAGTCCTTCGATCTGTACTGTTTAGCTTCGAACTTTAGGTTTGAAGTCTTCACTCCTAACTAGTGAGAGAGGTGAACGTGACCAGGGCCAAGGGCGCAGCGATGCGCCGGATCCACGTGGGCAACGCACTCAGCGCGTTCGGGCTCGGCTTCACGGTCCCCTACCTGTACGTCTATGTGGCGCAGGTACGGGGACTGGGGGCCATGACGGCGGGGCTCGTCCTCGCCGTCTTCGCCGTGGCCGCGCTGATCGTGCTGCCGTTCGCCGGACGGGCGATCGTGCGGCGCGGTCCACTGCCGGTCCTGCTGGCCGCCCTGGTCACCGCTGCCGTCGGGGCGCTGGGTCTGGGGCTGGCCGGTACCGCCACCGCCGTACTGGCGGCGTCGGCCGCGTTGGGCGCGGGGCAGGCCGTGATGCAGCCGGCGCTGGCGACGATGATCGTGGACTGTTCGACGACCGAGACGCGGTCGCGGGCGTTCGCCATGCAGTTCTTCCTGCAGAACCTGGGGCTGGGCATCGGCGGGCTCATCGGCGGTCATCTCGTCGACGCCACGCGCGTGTCGTCGTTCACGCTGCTGTTCGCGATCGAGGCGGCGATGTTCCTGCTGCTGGCCGTGGTGATGGCGACCGTGCGGGTGCCGTCCGCGCCGCGGGTCGGGGACGCGCCCCGGCAGTCGGCCAGGGGCAGTTGGCGGCAGCTGCTCGGCAACCGGGCCATGGTGCAGTTGTCCGTACTGGGCTTCGTGCTGTTCTTCGCCTGCTACGGCCAGTTCGAGTCGGGGCTGAGCGCGTACGGGGTCGAGGCCGTCGGGATCTCGACGTCGGCGCTCGGTACGGCGCTGGCCGCCAACACGGCCATGATCGTCGTCGCCCAGTTCGCCGTGCTGCGGTTCGTCGAGCGGCAGAAGCGGTCGCGGGTGATCGCGGCCGTGGGGCTGATCTGGGCCGTGGCGTGGGTCGTGGCGGGGTACGCCGGGCTGGGGCACGGCAGCCGGGAGATGGCGACGGCGGCGTTCGTGTCGACGTACGCGCTGTTCGGGCTCGGTGAGGCGATGCTGTCGCCGACGGTGGCGCCGTTGGTGGCCGATCTGGCGCCGAGCGGGATGGCGGGGCAGTACAACTCCGCGTTCGCCCTGGTGAAGCAGCTCGCGCTGGCCCTGGGGCCGGCGGTGGGCGGGCCGATGGGGGCCTCGCTGCACGCGCCGTACATCGTGACGTTCCTGCTGTTCTCGCTCGGGATCACCTACCTGGCGCTGCGGCTGGGGCGGCAGCTGACCGCCGTACAGGATCAGCCGTGGCTGGTGCGGAACCGGGTGGTGGCCAAGGGTGGGGCCGTTGTGGAGCCGGTGGCTGCGGAGGCGTGAGACGGGTGAAGGCGGTCGTCGTCCCGGGGGACGGCGGCCGCCTTCTTGCTGTCAGCGGACGGCGGTCACCAGGGTGACGGTGAAGGGAAAGGCCGTGGTGTCCGGGGGGAGGCGGTCGATGACGGTGCGGGCCGTCCGGGTGAAGATCGGGTCGTCTCCCGTCTCGGCGACGGTCTGGCCCCAGCCGGTGGCGGAGAGGTGGCCGGGGACGTACTGCTCCAATGGGGGGAGGCCGATGGTGAAGGTGAGGGTGCGGCGGGTCGTGTCGTGGAAGCCTGCGCGGTCGACGGCGGTGGTCAGGCGGTCGGCGCCCTGGAAGGCCGCTTCGTAGGCCGTCGTCGACTGCGGGCCGTCGTGCTCCTCGATGGCCGCGCGGACGGCGACGAAGTACGGGGAGTCGGCGAGGTGGGACCAGACGGTGGCGGCGAAGCGGCCTCCGGGGCGGGTGACGCGGGCCGTTTCGCGCAGGACCGCGTCGAGGTCGGGGAAGAACTGGGCACCCTGCTGACAGAGGACGGCGTCGAAGGCCGCGGCGGGGTGGGGGAGGTCGTCCGCGGGGGCGCGGGTGAACTCGATGTCCGGGTAGAGGCGGGGGTGGCACGCTTCGGCGATCTTGAGCATGCCCTCGTTGATGTCCACGCCGGTGACCCGGCCGGTGGGGCCCGCCTGGGCGGCCGCGGCACGGGCCGCGAAGCCGGTGCCGCAGGCGAGGTCGAGGACGGTGGCGCCGGGAAAGAGGTCCGCGGCGTCCACGAGTGCGGTGACGAAGGGCGCCATGAGAGGCGCGACGTAGTGTTCGTAGCGCTCGGGGGCGCTTCCCTTGAGGTGAAAGCCCGTTGCGTCTGCCATTGGGAAGCAATTAGCACCGGGGGGCGGGTTCGCCTAGGCCGTCGGCAGGACGAACTCGCACCACACCGCCTTTCCGCCGCCCGGCGTGCGTCGGCTGCCCCAGTTCGAGGCGATCGTGGCGACGATCGCGATGCCCCGGCCGGACTCGTCGCCCGGTTCGGCGCGGCGGCGGCGCGGGAGGTGGTCGTCGCCGTCGGTGACCTCGATGATCAGCCGGCGGTCGGTGCGGCGCAGCCGCAGCCGCATGGGTGGGGTGCCGTGCTGGAGGGAGTTGGCGACGAGTTCGCTGGTGGCGAGGACGCCCGCGTCGTGGAGGTCGCCGGGGAAGCGCCAGCTGGTGAGGACGCCGGAGGCGAAGGCACGCGCGCGTGGGGCGGCTTCGACGCCGCCGAGGAGTTCGAGGGCGGCGTTGCGGAAGAGCTCGGCGTCGGCGCCGGTGCGGGCGGGGTGCTGGAGGACGAGGACGGCGACGTCGTCGTCGTGGTCGGCGGTGACGCCGGCCGAGCGGACCAGGCGGTCGCAGACGACCTGGGGGGTGCCGGTGGCGCCGGCGAGGGCGCGCTCCAGGGCGGCGATGCCCTCGTCGAGGTCCTCGTCGCGGCGTTCGACCAGGCCGTCGGTGTAGAGGACGGCGGTGGAGCCGGGGCCGAGGGGGATGGAGCCGGAGGCGTGCATCCAGCCGCCGGTGCCGAGGGGCGGGCCGGTGGGTTCGTCGGCGCGCTGGACGTGTCCGGTGTCGTCGCGGACCAGGATGGGGAGGTGGCCGGCCGAGGCGTACACCAGGCGGCCCTCGTTGGGGTCGTGGACGGCGTAGACGCAGGTGGCGATCTGGTTGGCGTCGATCTCGGTGGCGAGGCCGTCGAGGAGGTTGAGGACCTCGTGCGGGGGGAGGTCGAGGCGGGCGTAGGCGCGCACGGCGGTGCGGAGCTGGCCCATGACGGCCGCCGCGCGGACGCCTCGGCCCATGACGTCGCCGATGACGAGGGCGGTGCGGCCGCCGCCGAGGGTGATGACGTCGTACCAGTCGCCGCCGACGGCGGCTTCGGTGCCGCCGGGCTGGTAGGTGGCGGCGATCCGCAGGTCGTCCGGTTGTTCGAGTTCCTGGGGGAGGAGGGAGCGCTGGAGGGTGACGGCGGTCTCGCGCTGGCGGCGTTCGCTGGCGCGCAGGCGTTCGGCGGCCTCGGCGTGGTCGGTGACGTCGGTGGCGAAGACGAGGACAGCGCTGTCGGCTCTGTCGGCGGAGCCCGGGCCTTCGCCGTCGGCGTCGGCGACGGGGGTGCAGGTGAAGGTGTAGTGGCGGCCGTCGGGGGCCTTGCGGGACTTCAGGGTGCGGGGTTTGCCGCTGCGCAGGGCCTGGTCGAGGAGGGGCATGAGACCGAGGTCGCGCAGTTCCGGGAGGGCCTCGGCCGCCGGTTCGCCGCAGGGGCGTGCGCCGAAGGCCGCCGTGTAGGCGTCGTTGACGTAGGCGAGGCGGTGGTCGGGGCCGTGGACGAGGGCGACGAGGGCCGGGACGCGGTCGAGGACCTCACGGACCGGGAGTTCGTCGACGGCGGGCACGGGCGGCGGCTCGTCGGTCAGTTGTTCGGCGCGGGCCGCGGGTACGGAGCCCTCGCTCCGTCGGTCCGTGGTGGTGACCGTGTGCTCGGCCCGCGCGGCGGCGCGGCGCTGAGTTCCGGGGAGCCGGGAGCTCCAGCGCGTGAAGTTCACGAATCCTTGCCTCGTGTAGTCGTCGTCGGCCGGCTCCGGGCCCGGCCTGGGCTCCGGGGGCCGCGCGGCGGTGGCCGCACATTGTTGCAGCACCCGGGGTGTGGAGCACTGGGGAACAGCCTCCGAGTGGGGGCTATGAGCAGGGAGCAGTCTGGCAGGGTGGCCGCGGTCCGGGCCGACATTCGTCAGACGTGGGGGCGGCCGGGGGAGTTCCTGGTTCGGGTCAGGACGACCCCTTCGGGTCGTCGGGCGACTCGTCAGAAGGCTTTCCACCGGCAGCGAGTTCGAACTCGGCGCGAGGATGTTCGAGGGATCCCAGGGAGACGATCTCGCGTTTGAAGAGCCCGGAGAGGATCCATTCGGCGAGCACGCGCGCCTTGCGGTTGAAGGTGGGCACGCGGCTGAGGTGGTAGGCGCGGTGCATGAACCAGGCGGGGTAGCCCTTGAGCTTGCGGCCGTAGACGTGGGCGACGCCCTTGTGGAGGCCGAGTGAGGCGACCGAGCCGACGTACTTGTGGGAGTACGTCTGGAGGGGTTCGCCGCGCAGGGAGTGCGCGATGTTGTCGCCGAGGACCTTGGCCTGGCGGACGGCGTGCTGGGCGTTGGGGGCGGTCTCGGCGCCGGGTTCGGCGGCGGTGACGTCGGGGACGGCGGCCGCGTCTCCGGCCGCCCACGCGTGCGTGACGCCGTCGATGGTCAGCTCGGGGGTGCATTTCAGCCGACCTCGTGCGGTGCGGGGGAGGTCGGTGGCGGCGAGCACGGGGTGGGGTTTGACGCCGGCGGTCCACACGACCGTACGGGTCGGGAAACGGGCGCCGTCGCTGAGGACGGCGATGCGGTCGGCGCAGGACTCCAGGCGGGTGTTCAGGCGGACGTCGATGTTGCGGCGGCGCAGTTCACTGACGGTGTAGCGGCCCATGTCCTCGCCGACCTCCGGCAGGATCCGGTCGGAGGCCTCGACGAGGATCCACTTCATGTCCTCGGGCTTGACGTTGTGGTAGTAGCGCGTGGTGTAGCGGGCCATGTCCTCCAGTTCGCCGAGCGCCTCCACTCCGGCGAAGCCGCCGCCGACGAAGACGAAGGTGAGGGCGGCGTCGCGGATCGCGGGGTCGCGGGTGGAGGAGGCGATGTCCATCTGTTCGATGACGTGGTTGCGCAGGCCGATGGCCTCCTCGACGGTCTTGAAGCCGATGGCGTGGTCGGCGAGGCCGGGGATGGGGAGCGTGCGGGCGACGGAGCCGGGCGCGAGGACGAGTTCGTCGTACGTCAGCTGCTGGGCGCCGGTGCCCTCCTCCTCGGTGGCGAGAGTGGTGAGGGTGGCGGTGCGTTTGGCGTGGTCGACGGCGGTGACCTCGCCGACGAGGACCCTGCAGTGCGGCAGGACGCGGCGCAGCGGGACGACGACGTGGCGGGGGGAGACCGCGCCGGCGGCGGCCTCGGGGAGGAACGGCTGATAGGTCATGTAGGGCTCGGGGGTGACGACGGTGATCTCCGCGTCGCCCCGGGCGAGTTCCTGTTTCAGATTTCGCTGGAGCCGCAGTGCCGTGTACATCCCGACGTAGCCGCCGCCGACAACGAGAATGCGCGCACGTTCCTTCACCATCCCATGACGCACCCGACGCCGGAGTTTGTCCACAGCCCCGACCATTTGTGTGACCGCGAGTCGAGTGGGCGCGGGGTTGGCCGAAACACCGGCGTGCGGGGCAGATGTGCAGGTCAGAAGGTGTGCGCCGGGGTGCGGGAGGGGGTGCATTCGGGACGTAAACGACCCGTACTCCGATCGGGGGGCGCTCCGTGCGGAACCTGCCCCTTCTGAATTGACTGCCTCTCAACTATGTTCGTGTCGACGGGGTGTCAGGGGGAAGCGTGTTCCACGGGTCCGCGACGGGCGGGCCGGGAAGCGGTCCCCTGTTCCACGCGCCCCGGAATTCGATGGCGGGGAGAGTCTCCGGGGGGAGACGTCATTACCGGGGGATCATTCATGCACATTCAGGACACACATTGGTCGTCCGCCTCCGCGCTTGCGCACGGGGGCGGAGTGAGCGCGGCGGTGGGCAACGGACGCGGGGACGGCCCGCGGACCACACCGCTGCGCGTGGACGCACAGCGCAATCTGGAACACGTCCTGCGGGCGGCGCGCGAGGTGTTCGGCGAGCTGGGCTACGGCGCGCCGATGGAGGACGTGGCGCGGCGCGCGCGCGTGGGCGTGGGGACCGTGTACCGGCGGTTCCCTAGCAAGGACGTCCTGGTCCGGCGGATAGCCGAGGAGGAGACCTCCCGGCTGACCGACCAGGCACGGGCGGCGCTGGGGCAGGAGGACGAACCGTGGTCGGCGCTGTCGCGCTTCCTGCGGACCTCGGTGGCCTCGGGTGCCGGGCGGCTGCTGCCGCCGCAGGTGCTGCGGGTCGGCGCCTTCGCCGAGGACGGCACGGAGGGCCCGGGAACCGAGGAGGCGCGGGTGCCGCAGCAGCGGACCCAGCCGGGCAGCGGTGAGCTGCGGCTGGTCTCCGAGGGCGGCGCGGCCACGGGTGCCTCGATGGGCTCCGCGAGCGCGGTCGGCTCCACGGGCTCGGTCGGCTCCACGGGCTCGGTCGGCTCCGTCGGCTCCGTGGGTGACGATGCGGGGGCGGCGGCGCTGCTCGACGTGGTGGGCCGGCTCGTGGAGCGGGCGCGGGCGGCGGGTGAGCTGCGGCCCGACGTGTCGGTGTCGGAAGTCCTGCTGGTGATCGCGACGGCGGCGCCCTCGCTGCCGGACCCGGCGCAGCAGGCGGCGGCTTCGGCGCGGCTGCTGGACATCCTGCTGGAAGGGCTGCGCTCGCGGCCGTCCTCCTGAGGGAGCGGTCGCGGGTCACTCGAAGGGGTGGGCGGGGCGGGGGCGTGTCGACGCTCTCGCCCCGACCCGCGCCGCTCGCACATTCGGGGCAGTACGGGAATGCGACAGGTCCCCACGGATGAGTGGAGGGCCCGTCCCGTCCGGTCCTGACCAAAAGCCGCTATGGCACTCTGACCCGGTGTCGGGACCGGTAGGGCAGGCGGCGGGGGCTTTCCGCGATGAGCGTTGACGGGCGGGACGAGCAGGTACCGAGCCAGGGCAGGCGCACCCCGTCGGGGGGCGGCGTCCCCGCGCAGTGGGAGCGCTCCGGCGACGGCGCCCTGCCGCCGCCCCGGGATCTGCCGCCCGCCGACACCGATCTGATCGCCCGGATGCGCGGGGGCGACGACACGGCGTACGAGGAGCTGTACCGGCGCCATGCCGACGCCGTGCGCCGCTACGCGCGCACCTGCTGCCGGGACGCCCACACCGCCGACGACCTCACCGCCGAGGTCTTCGCCCGCATGCTCCAGGCCGTACGCGGCGGCTCCGGGCCCGAGTACGCCGTCCGCGCCTATCTGCTCACCTCCGTCCGGCGCGTCGCCGCGGGCTGGACGCGGTCGGCGAAGCGCGAACAGCTCGTGGACGACTTCGCGCTGTTCGCCGCCCAGGCGGGCCTCGCCTCGGAGGCCTCCGACGACACGGCGTCCCTGGGCTCCTTCGGAGCGGGCCTGGACCTCGGCGCCGATGTGCGCGCCCTGCACGAGGCCGAACAGTCCATGGCCATGCGGGCCTTCCGCTCCCTGCCCGAGCGCTGGCAGGCCGTGCTGTGGCACACCGAGGTCGAGGACGAGTCGCCGAGCGAGGTCGCGATGCTCTTCGGCCTCGACGCCAACGGCACGCGCGTGCTCGCCAGCCGCGCCCGCGAGGGCCTCAAGCAGGCCTACCTCCAGGCCCACGTCAGCGCCACCCTCACCAGCGACGAGGAGTGCGCCCGCTACGCCGACCAGCTCGGCACGTACGCCCGCCGCCGGCTGCGCACCCGGGCCGAGCGCGGGCTGCGCAAGCACCTGGAGGAGTGCGCCAAGTGCCGGCTCGCCGCCCTGCAGATCGAGGAAGTGGCGAGCAGCATCCCCGCCGTCGTACCGGTCGCGGTCATCGGCTGGTTCGGCGCCGCCGGATACGCCAAGGCGCTCGGGCTCATCGCCGGCGGTGCCGGGGCGGCGGGTGCCGCGGGCGCGGCTGCCGCGGCGAGCGGGAGCGCCGCCGGCGGGGCGGCCGGAAGTGGCGGTGCCGCCGGCGGGGCGGCCGGAAGCAGCGGTGGGTCGGGTGGGAGCGCGGCTGCCTCGGAGGGGGTGGGTGCGCCCGTGAAGGCCGGGATCGCCGCCGGTGTCGTCGCGGTCGCGGCCGCCGCGGTGGCCCTCGCCCTCGTCGGCGACGAGAGCCCCGTCCAGCCTCCCGAGGCCGCCCCCGCGGCCTCCGCGCCCGTGGTGCGCCCGCAGGACCCGACGCCCGCGCCCACGCGCACGACGGAGTCGCCCGAGCCGGAGGAACCCCCGGCGATCGTCCCCGCCGCGGCCCCGACCCGGACGCCCCCTCCCACCCCGCGCCGCACCTCCGCGCCGGCAACGGCCCTCACGCCCACGCCCACGTCCACTCCGACGCCCGCACCGCCCCCGACGCCCACGCCGACCCCCAGCCGGCGCCCCGCGCCCGCTCCCCCGCCCGCCCCGGCCGTCTTCCCGCTGAGCGAGCTGTCCTTCGACGTCAACGGCGACGGCACCGGACCCGAGATCCGGCTGAGCGGCAGCAGTTGGGTGTGGCAGCGCTACGAGGTGTCCATCGCCGACCGGCGGTACGCGCGCGGGGTGACCGTCCACGGCCGGTCCTCCGTCACCGTCGACCTCAACCGCGCCTGCACCTCCTACGACGCACTGGTCGGCCTGGACGACCTGACGCTGAACCTCGGCGAGGTGACGTTCGCCGTCTACGCCGACGGGGCCCGTCTGTGGACGTCCGGGACGGTGAAGGGCGGTGATCCCGCCGTGCCCGTCCATGTGGACCTCGGCGGCCGGGCCACCGTCCGGCTGGTGGTCGAGCCGCACAGCCCCTTCGACGGGGTGGCTCTCGCGGACTGGGCCGAGTCGAAGTTCAGCTGCCCGTAGCGGCCGGCGGGCTCACGGCCGGCGCCGGGTGGGCCCGTACGGCCTCGGCGAGTTCCTTCATCACCTCGGTCACCGTCAGGTCGGCGCCCCGGGCCCGCTCGGCGGCGTGACGCTCGGCCCCCAGGGCCCGACGGGCCTGCGACTCCGCGCGTTCGAGGCGCCCGCGCCGCAGGGCGGCACGGGGATACGGGCCGCGCAGCCGGTCGGCCGCCGCCAGCAGCCCGACCGTGCGCGGGAAGTCGCCGAGCTGGGCCAGCTGATCCGCCGCGCCGTCCACGAGCCCCGAGACGATCGCCTCGGTGCACTGGTCGGCCACCGCCCGGCGCAGCCCTTCGGCGAGCATCGGCAGGGCGTGCTCCGGGCCGGACTCCACGGCGGTGAGCCCCGCGTCGAGCAGGGTCAGGGCGGCGATGAACTGCGGCGGCGGAGTACCTTGCCGCACCGCCTCGAGGGTCGCGTCGCACAGCTCGCGCGCGCGGACGACGTCCTCCTCCTCCAGCGCGATGCAGGCGCGCAGCAGGATCACGAAGGCCTGGGCGTCCGCCACTCCCTGACGGTCGGCGGCGGCACTCGCCTCGTCCAGGACGACCATGGCGCCGGGGAGATCGCCCGACCGGTAGGCGATCTCCGCGAGCCGGGCCATCAGGAACGGCGCCTCGGCGTACGCGCCGACCTCGTAGGCGAGCCGCAGCGCCTCCCGGTACTCCGCCTCCGCCTGCGCGAACCGGCCGCGCACCATCTCCGCCTCGGCGGCCGCGCTGCACACCTGGGCCAGCATCCAGCGGTCGCCGACCCGCCGGCTGATCGCGCGCAGCTCCGCCAGGTCGTCGTCCACGCCGTCCATCCCGCCGGGGGAGTCGACCACCATGTGCGTACGGAACATCAGGGTGCAGCCCAGCTCCCAGTCGCCGCCGTGGGTCCGGCAGTTGGCGACGGCCGCGTCCAGGATGCCGCGTACGTCGAGCGTGCCCCGCATCTCGAAGGCGGCCGCCACCGGCCAGACCAGCCCGGGCATCCTGGCCGCCGCCGGGCCGCCCGGCTGGAAGCGGGCCCGCAGGCGCAGGAGATAGGCCCGGTAGCGGGGGTCGCCTTCGACCTCTCCGGGCTCGGACTCGGAGAGCAGGAACACGTGCAGCATCCGCAGGTCCATCCGCTGCGCATGCCGGGAGTGACCGCCGGACCCGTCGTCGTCGGCGTCGCCCTCGGTGTCCGGCTGGGCGAGGAAGGCCTCGACCGGGTCCACGGCGGCCATACGGGCGGCGAGGTCGGTGGGGACGGGGAGGGAGCGGCAGGTGAGTGCGGATGCCGTCGGGGTGGGGTGCGCGGTGTCCGTCGGCGGGGCGGGGAGCGTGTCCAGGGCCGTGCCCAGGCGCAGGGTGCGGTCGGCCCAGGCGGCGCCTTCCTGGCGGTAGTTGCGCAGCCACCAGAACCAGCCCATGGCGAGACAGAGGGCGGCGGCCTGCTCCTCGTCGGCCGCGGTGATCGCGCGCCCGGTCGCCACCCGGATGTTGTCCAGCTCGGTCTCCAGGCGGGAGATCCAGGGGAGTTGCTCGGCGGAGCGGAGCAGGGGGTCGGCGCGCTCCACGAGCGCGCGCACCCAGGCGCGGTGCCGTCGCTCGGCCGCCACGCGTGCGTGCGGCTCCTCGGCGGCGCGCTCCACGGCGTACTCGTGGATCGTCTCCAGCATGCGGTAGCGCATGCCTTCGCCGCCTTCCTCGCGGCCGTCGCCGTCGCCGTCGGGCGTGTGCGGGGCGGCCAGGACCAGGGACTTGTCGACCAGCGCTCCGACGAGGTCGGCGACCGGGCCGGTGCACACGGCCTCGGCGGCCTCCAGGTCCCAGCCGCCCGCGAAGACGGACAGCTCACGCAGCAGGGTCCGCTCCGCTTCGTCGAGCAGGTCCCAGGACCAGTCGACGACGGCCCGCAGGGTCTGCTGGCGGGGCAGGGCCGTACGGCTGCCGGAAGTGAGGAGGCGGAAGCGGTCGTCGAGGCGGTCGGCGATCTGCCGGGGGGTGAGCAGCCGGAGCCGGGCGGCGGCCAGCTCGATGGCCAGGGGCAGTCCGTCGAGGCGTCGGCAGATCTCCGCGACCGCCTGCTCGTCCCGGTCGGGCGGGGCGGCGGCCGTGGTGGGGCGTACGGCGGCGGCGCGCTCCCGGAAGAGGCGGTGCGCCTGGTCGGGGAGGAGGGGGTCGACCGGGCGGACCGACTCGCCGGGGACGCCCAGGGGTTCACGGCTGGTGGCGAGGATCGTGAGCCCGGGGCAGCGGGTGAGGAGGGTTTCGGCGAGGGCGGCGGCCGCGCCGATGACATGCTCGCAGTTGTCAAGGATCAGGAGTCGGCTGCGCGTGGCGCAGTACTCGACGAGCAGGGCGACCGGGTCGTCCTGCGGTGTCGCGAGGTCGGTGGCCATCAGGACCGTCTCGCGCAGACCGAGGGCGCTGACCACCGCGCCCGGTACCGCCTCCGGCCGGTCGAGCGGCGCCAGCTCGACCAGCCACGCCTGCGGGAGCCCGGCGGCGGCTTCCTCGGCGAGACGGGTCTTTCCCGAGCCGCCCGGTCCGGTGAGGGTGACGAGGCGGGCCCTGTGCAAGTCCGAACGGATGGCGTCGATCTCGGGTTCCCGGCCCACGAAAGAGGTAAGACGCGGACGGATGTTGCCGTTTCGCTCGGGCGGTGCGGCGGGTGCCGTCCGGGGCCGGGGCGCGGGGCGGGCGAGGAGTTCGGCGTGGAGGGCGCGCAGTTCGGGGCCCGGGTCGGCGCCGAGGGCGTCGGCGAGGGTGCGGCGGGCGGTCTCGTAGGCGGCGAGGGCGTCGGCGGCACGGCCCGTGTCGCGCAGGGCGCGGATGAGGAGGGCGTGCAGGGGTTCGTCGTACGGGTGTGCGGTGGTGAGTTCTCTGAGGCGGGGTACGGCTTCGCGGGCGCGGCCGAGGAGGAGGTCGGCCTCGGCGCGGGCGCGGGTGGCTTCGAGGTGGAGGGCCTCGGGGCGGGCGGCGGGGGTGCGGTCGGGGAGGTCGGCGAGGGCGGGGCCGCGCCAGAGGGCGAGGGCGGTGTCGAGGGTGCGGGCGGCGGTTTCGGGGTCGCCGCCCTGGTGGAGGGTGGTGGTGGCCTCGCGTACGAGGCGTTCGAAGACGTGGAGGTCGACGTCGTCCTCGGTGGCGGTGAGGCGGTAGCCGCCGGGGATGGAGCTGACGGTGTCCTTGCCGAGGGTGCGGCGGAGGCGGCCGACGAGGGCCTGGAGGGCGGCGGGGGCGTCCTGGGGCGGGGCTTCGGGCCAGATCTCGTCGATGAGGGTTTCGGGGGGCGTGGGGTGGCCCGGGCGGAGGGCGAGGGCGGTGAGGAGGGCGCGGAGGCGGGGGGCGGTGAGGGGTATGGGGGTGCCCTGGTCGTCCTCGGTCTGGGTGACGCCCAGGATGTTGATCCGCACGGGGTCATTGTCGCCGGGGGGTGGGGTGGGGGCACGGGGTTTGCGAAGCGGGGTGTGTTGGGCCGGGGGTTGGGCTGATGAACGTCGGCTCCTGCTCACCCTGAGCCGGTGCCGACCGGGACGGGGTCTCGCTCACCGGCGCCGGCCGGGCACCGCCGCGCCCACCCGTGCCGCCCCAAATGAACTGCGCGAGCAGCCACAGGCGGGCCCGGGGCTGAGGTGAGCAGAACAATCGGCCAACGCAACCGCACCCCACCCAGGGGCGCGGGGAACTGCGCGATCAGCCACAGGCGGGCCCGCGCCCGAACGACGGGCCCGCGGCACGCCAAGGACAGCGCACCGCAGCGTGAAAGGGGAGGCGAGTTTCCCCACCCCCCGGCTCAGCCTCCGGAGGACACCGCTCGGCGTTGGGGGGCGATTCCCGCCGGTACCGCGCGGGCGCGGGCCGGGGTGCCGGTCCAGCAGGTGCCTCGGCGGGAGAGCAGGCGGCGGAGCCAGAGTTCGAGGGAGATCAGGTCGGCGAGGCCGTCCAGGGGGAGGGGTTCGCCGGAGGCCGCCGCGCGGACCGCCTTGCGGACGACCCGGGCCTCGATCAGGCCCGCTTCCGCGAGGAGGGGCGCGTCGAAGAGGGTGAGGAGGGTGTCGGTGGCGAGGCGGAGGCCGTTGCGGGCGGCGGTGGCGGTGGTGCCGTGGGCGGGGGCGCCCCAGCCGGGCGGCAGGTCGGTGATGCCGGCGCCCTTGAGGACGGTCCGCAGGATCGCGGCACGCGCGCCCGGCTGCACGCGCAGTGTCTCGGGGAGGGCGCGGCAGGCACGGACGACCTGGTTGTCGAGGAAGGGGGCGTGCAGGCGCTGGGAGCGGATCTCGGCGGCCTGTTCGAGGATGCGCAGGTCGGCCGCGTGCCGGGTGAGGGCTGCACGCGCGCGGTAGTCGCCCGGACGCTGGCCGGGGCCGACCCCGGCGCGATGGGCCGAATTCTGCAGAAGAACCGATACTTCAGCCAGCGCCTCACCCGTCAGCCAGCGTGCCGCGGGGCCGGGTCCGGCCCAGGTCAGCGCCGCCAGCGAGGCACCGACCGCGCCTCCCGGGTCGTCCTCGAAGCTGCGGTGCAGCAGGCGGTCTGCGAGGTTCTCGACGCCCGCGCGGTACGGCGTACGGGCGAGTCTTCGGGCCGCGCCGTACACGCGCGCGGGGACGAGGACCGAGCCGTCCGCCTTGGTGAGGGCGGCCACCGGGCGGACCAGATGGCGGCGTTTGCGGTCCATGAGCAGGTCGGCGAGGCGGGCCGGGTGGGCGTCCAGGACCTGCCGGGCGCCGTAGCCGGTGAAGTGGTCTGCGCTGCCCGCTCCGAGGCGGGCGCGGTGGCGGGCGGCGGTGACCAGGCTGGGGCCGGGTTCGTCGGTCAGCGGGCCGTCCAGGTCGGCGTACGGCAGGGTCTCCTCGGCGCCGGTCACGACGACGTGGTGCAGGCGCGGGTTGGCCGCCAGGGCGCCGGCCCGTTGCAGTTCCTCCTCACGCGCGCGTGTCGTCAGGTCGTTGAAGGTGACCGCCAGCAGCCGCTCCCCCGCGCCCGTGCCGTGGCCCAGGACGGTGCCCGGCATTCCGGGCAGGCCGGCGGCGAGCAGGGCCAGCGTGCCGGAGGCCGGGCCGCCGGAGAGGTCGGCGCCGATGCCCGGGACCGGCATCCCGCGCGCGGCGCGCCGCTCGGCGGGACCCATTCCGGGCACGGGACCGGGATCGATGTCGGGCACGTGTCTGGGCGCGGACAGACGCGCGCGTACGGCGTCTACGAGCGCGTCGCGGACGGCGTCGACCGCGCTGTCCGGGTCGGCCGGCGGGGCCGCCACGGCGAGGGACGCGACCGGGTCGTAGCCGGCGATCTCACGCGCCCCGGCGCGCAGGATCAGCGCATGCCCCGGCGGAACGCGCCGCACGCCGTCGTACGGGGTGGAGTCGTGCAGGGCGGCGGGGACGTCCGGGGCGGCCAGGAGTGCGGCCAGGTGGCCGAAGTCGAGGTTGGCCTCGATGAGGTCGGCGAGCGGCAGCGCGGCCGTGGCGTAGGCGGTTCCGCCTGCCCACGGGGTGTGGAAGACGGGGCGGGCGCCCGCGAGGTCGCCGCAGACGGTGACCCGGCGGCCGACCTGGACGACGGCGGTGTAGCTGCCCGGCCAGGCCGTCAGATGGCGCAGTGCGCCCCCGCGCGCGGCGAACAGTCCGACGCGCAGCTGCTCGTCGCTCGCCCCGCAGGTGCCGAGGACCGCGATGCGGGTCCGGGCGTCGGCCTTGACCACCCGCACCTCGTCGGGGCGCCAGTCGCCGACCGCCCACAGCGGATCGGGGTCGCCCCACAGGAGTTGGGAGCCGACGGGGTGCAAGGTCTCCCCGTCGTAGCCGACTTGACCGCCGTAGGTGTCGCCGCCGTCGTAACGGCCTTCGTCGCGGCCGCCGTAACCGACGGCCGCGCCCAGCGCACCCGCGGCGGTGCTGCTCCACCCCACCAACCACCGCATCGACGCCTCCACGGGCTGTGGACAACCGAGTGCACCGTACGAACGGTTCACCATGCTGCCACGAAGAACGCGCCACAGAGGGAGGCGACGCCGCTTGCGATCCGGGAAGCGCACCCGCGTCAACGCGTCGGCGCCGGCCTGCGCGGCCGTGGGTACCCCGGTGTCTGCGGCATGAATGCGCCCCCGGTACGCTCCCCCAAGACGCCCTGTGCGCCCTCGATTTCCATGGTCGGAGGCGTTGTCACCCATGGAACGCAGGGTCGATTTTCGGCCAAATCCGGCGCGGGCGATTCCTGTTGGCCTTCGCGCGCGCAGGCTCCGCACACGCTCCGTGCACACGCGCGTAACGCCATGAGTCGCGCCGGCCCGGGAGACGTAAGGCGCCTCCCGGACCGTTCCGCCGCCCGCGGGGATGAAGGCGGCGGTGTCCCCCAGCCCACTGGATCCAGTACAGCGGGCCGACCCACGCACGACCCATGGAACCGCTCCCCCGATGGCCGGAGAAGAGCGCACGCGCAGGCGCACGGCCACACAGCGGGAGCACGCGGCGACGGACGGTACCGAGAGCCGTACTGCAGTACGGACCACAATCCCGCCAACCGGCAGAATGCCCCTTAACGCTTGGGATGCGGCGAACTACGCTGGGTTTACGAATGCCGCGTGGTTATGCCAGAGCGGCAGCCGGATGTGTCGAGGGGTGGCGCAATGTCCAGGGAGCAACGCGGGCCGAACGAAAAGCTCGGCGCCGTTCTCGCCCTCGCGGGAATCAGCAACGCAGGACTCGCGCGACGCGTCAACGACCTTGGCGCTCAACGCGGGTTGACTCTTCGCTACGACAAGACGTCCGTGGCGCGCTGGGTGTCGAAGGGCATGGTGCCGCAGGGCGCCGCGCCGCACCTCATCGCGGCCGCCATCGGGCAGAAGCTCGGCCGCCCGGTGCCGCTCCACGAGATCGGCCTGGCGGACGCGGACCCCGCGCCCGAAGTGGGCCTCGCCTTCCCCAGAGACGTCGCCCAGGCCGTGCGCTCGGCGACGGAGCTCTACCGCCTCGACCTGGCCGGCCGCCGGGCAGGATCGGGGGGCATCTGGCAGTCCCTGGCCGGATCATTCGCAGTAAGCGCATACGCAACGCCCGCGTCGCGCTGGCTGATAACCCCGGCCGACAGTTCGGTGGCGCGTGAGGCCCACTCCCTGGAGGGGACCGGCGCACCGCTCAAAGTCGGCCACAGCGATGTGCAGAAGCTCCGGGAGGCCGCCGAGGACGCCAGGCGATGGGACTCCAAGTACGGGGGCGGGGACTGGCGTTCGTCGATGGTGCCCGAGTGCCTGCGGGTGGAGGCCGCGCCGCTGCTGCTGGGCGCGTACTCCGACGAAGTCGGGCGCGCCCTGTTCGGGGCGAGCGCCGAACTGACCCGGCTGGCGGGGTGGATGGCCTTCGACACCGGTCAGCAGGAGGCCGCCCAGCGGTACTACATCCAGGCGCTGCGGCTCGCGCGCGCGGCGGCGGACGTACCGCTCGGGGGGTATGTGCTGGCGTCGATGTCGCTGCAGGCGACGTACCGGGGCTTCGGCGACGAGGGAGTCGACCTCGCGCAGGCCGCCCTGGAGCGCAACCGGGGGCTGGCGACCGCCCGAACGATGAGCTTCTTCCGTCTCGTCGAGGCACGCGCGCATGCCCGCGCGGGTGACGCGCAGGCCGCCGGGGCGGCCCTGAAGGCCGCGGAGAGCTGGCTGGAGCGGGCGCGGGAGGGCGATCACGATCCGTCGTGGCTCGGGTTCTATTCGTACGACCGGTTCGCCGCCGATGCGGCCGAGTGCTACCGGGATCTGAAGGCGCCACGGCAGGTGCGGCGCTTCACCGAGCAGGCGCTGTCGCAGCCGACGGAGGAGTTCGTGCGGTCGCACGGGCTCAGGCTGGTCGTGTCCGCGGTCGCCGAGCTGGAGTCGGGCAATCTCGACGCGGCGTGCGAGCAGGGGGTGCGGGCGGTGGAGGTGGCCGGGCGGATCTCCTCGGCCCGGACCACCGAGTACGTGAAGGATCTTCTGCATCGGCTGGAGCCGTACGGGGACGAGCCGCGGGTGGTGGAGCTGCGGGAGCGGGCCCGGCCCTTGCTGATGGCTCCGGCTTAAGCGATCCTCGCCTCTCGTCCGCCCTGCGCTGTGGTCGGAGGCAAGCTGCCGTCCCCCGCGTTTGAAGTCACTGTCAGTGGCGCAGTGCACTATCGGAGGCGGAGGTGGTGCCGGTGGTGGCGTACGACTGTGATGTGCTCGTGATCGGCGGGGGGATCGTCGGGCTGTCGACCGCGTATGCGATCTCCCGCGCCGCGCCGGGGACCCGGGTGACCGTGCTGGAGAAGGAGGCGGGCGTCGCCCGGCATCAGACCGGGCGGAACAGCGGGGTGATCCACAGCGGGATCTACTACCGGCCCGGATCGCTGAAGGCGCGGTACGCGGTGCGGGGCGCCGCGGAGATGACCAAGTTCTGCGCGGAGTACGGCATCGCGCACGCCGTCACCGGCAAGCTGATCGTCGCCACGGAGCGGGACGAGCTGCCCCGGCTGCACGCGCTCGTGCAGCGCGGCCGGGAGAACGGCATACCGGTGCGGGAACTGGGCGGCGCCCAGATCGCGGAGTACGAACCTGAGGTGCGGGGGCTCGCGGCGATCCATGTCGGGACGACCGGGATCTGCGACTACACGGCGGTCGCCCAGCGGCTCGGGGAGGCGTCCGGGGCGGAGATCCGGTACGGCGCCGAGGTGGTGCGGATCGACCGGCGGCCCGAGCGGGGAGTGGCCGTGCTCACCGCGCGCGGGGACGTCGTACGGGGCCGGGTTCTGGTGAACTGCGCCGGGCTGTACTGCGACGGGATCGCCCGGCTGACCGGGGACGAGCCGGGGGTGCGGATCGTGCCGTTCCGGGGCGAGTACTACGAGCTGGCGCGGCCGGAGCTGGTGCGGGGACTGGTCTATCCGGTGCCCGATCCGGCGTTCCCGTTCCTAGGGGTGCATCTGACCACGGGCATCGACGGCGGGGTGCACGTGGGCCCCAACGCGGTGCCGGCGCTGGCCCGCGAGGGGTACGACTGGACCGTCGTACGGCCCCGGGAGGCGCTGGCGACGGCGGCGTGGCCCGGGGTGTGGCGGATGGGGCGCCGGCACTGGCGGTACGGGGCCGGGGAGCTGCGGCGGTCGATGTCCAAGGGGGCGTTCGTGCAGGCCGTGCGGCGGTTGTTGCCGGCGGTGCGGGAGGGGGACCTGGTGCGGGCGGAGGCGGGGGTGCGGGCGCAGGCGGTGCTGCGGGACGGCGGCCTCGTGGACGACTTCCTGATACGGGAGGGCGCCCGGGCGGTGCATGTGCTGAACGCGCCCTCACCGGCGGCGACGGCCTCGCTGCCGATCGGCCGGGAGGTGGCGCGCAGGGCCTTGGAGGTGCTGGGCACCCGGTGAACCCGGTGAGTCCGGTGCACGGCAGTAAAATCGACCCCACTGTGTCTGATTCCGTGAACACCCCCGAAGTCCCCCGGCCCGCTCCCGGCGGCGAGCACCACCCTGGCCAGTCCGTCCGCCACACCCGGGCCAAGGGGGAGCCACGCTTCCCCGACGGCCCGAGGGCCGACCCGGCCGGGTCGCACTTCGAGCGGCGGATCAGGAGCTTCCAGCCCCGGCGCAGCCGGGTGACGGCCGGGCAGGCCGACGCCCTGCAGCGGCTGTGGGCGCGCTGGGGCCTCGACATCGACGGGCACGCCGTCGACCTCGCCGAGCTGTTCGGGAACGACGGACCCGTGGTGCTGGAGATCGGGTTCGGGATGGGCGAGGCCACCGCGCAGATGGCGGCCGCCGACCCGGACACCAACCTTCTCGCCGTCGATGTGCACACCCCCGGCCAGGGCAATCTGCTCAACCTCGCCGACCAGGCCGGGATGGACAACGTCCGGGTCGCCAACGGCGACGCGATCATCCTGCTGCGGGAGATGCTGACGCCCGACTCGCTGGACGGGCTGCGCGTCTATTTCCCCGACCCCTGGCCGAAGAAGCGCCACCACAAGCGGCGCCTCATCCAGCCGGAGTTCCTCAGCCTGGCCGCGACGCGGCTGCGGCCGGGGGCGACCGTGCACTGCGCCACCGACTGGGAGCCTTACGCGGAGCAGATGCTGGACGTCCTCACCGCGCACCCCGACTTCGAGAACACGCAGGCCGACGGCGGTTTCGCGCCCCGGCCCGCGTTCCGGCCGCTGACCCGTTTCGAGGGCCAGGGGCTGGACAAGGGTCATGTGGTGAACGACCTCCTCTTCCGTCGCGTACAGCACGGCGATCGCTGACCGACAGCCCGTCCACCACAGTCCCCTCCCTCGTTAGGGTCGATGCAGTGGCCATCAGTCACCCGTTTCCGCCGTACCCACCGCATCCGGGCGGTCCCGCCGAGGACGCCGGGCGCAGGCGAGTGCACTGGTGGCGGAGGAGATCGGTCCGGTACGGGGCGCTCATCACCCTGCTCACGCTGTCGGGGCTGGTGATCCTGGCGCTGGTGCGGGAGCAGACCGGCACCGAGGGGTTCCTGGTCGGGCTGGGGCTCGCGGTGCTGCCGGTGCCGCTGCTGATAGCCGCCTTCCGCTGGCTGGACCGGGTGGAGCCCGGGCCCTGGCGGAACCTGGTGTTCGCCTTCGCCTGGGGCGCGTGCGCGGCCGCGCTGATCGCGATCGTCGCCAACAGTTTCGCCACGCGCTGGATAGCCACGGCCACCGCGGATCCGTCCGGCGCGGACACCCTCGGGGCGACGGTCATAGCGCCCGTCGTCGAGGAGTCCGCCAAGGCCGCCGCGATCCTCCTCGTGTTCCTCTTCCGCAGACGGGACTTCACGGGGCTGGTCGACGGGGTGGTCATCGCCGGGGTCACCGCCACCGGCTTCGCGTTCACCGAGAACATCCTCTACCTGGGCACCGCGTTCGGCACCGACCAGCTGAGCGGGGACAGCGGCATCGCCTCCGTCACGGCCGCGACCTTCTTCGTGCGGATCGTCATGTCGCCGTTCGCGCACCCCCTGTTCACCGTGCTGACCGGCCTCGGCTTCGGTCTGGCGGCGCGCTCCGGGCACCGCCGGCATCTGCGGCGCGTCCTGTTCCCGCTGGGCGGACTGCTTCTCGCGATGGGCATGCACGCCCTGTGGAACGGCTCCTCGACCTTCGGCGAGTTCGGGTTCTTCGCGGTGTACGCGTCGTTCATGGTGCCCGCGTTCGGGCTGCTCACCTGGCTGGTGGTGTGGACCCGTCAGCGGGAGCTGCGCACGGTCCGCGAGGAGCTGCCGGCGTACACGGCGGCCGGCTGGCTCACCCCGGCCGAGCCGTACGCGCTGGGCTCGATGCGGGCGCGGCGGCTGGCCCGCGAGTACGCCAAGCGGCATCTGGGGCGGCCGGCGGCGCGGGCGGTCGCCGAGTACGAGGCGTACGCGACCTCGCTGGCGTTTCTGCGGCACCGGGGACGGAGTGGACGGGCGGGCGACGACTTCGTCGTACGCGAGAGGGAACTGCTGAACGAGCTGTGGCGGCGCCGGGAGGTCGCCCGGCCGGCGCTGGACCACGCGGCGCGGATGACGGTGCCTGCGGCGCCCGGGCCGGTGTACGGGTACGGGAACCCGCACGGGTACGGCACCCCGCACGGGTACTACGGGTACCAGGGGTACGGGTATCCGGCGGGGCCGTATCCCGTCCAGAACCCCTATCGGTCGTAGGGGTCGTAGGGGTCGGGGCGGTTCGGCACCGCCGGAATGCGCCGTCGCGGCTGAGCGCCGTCGGGGCGGAGAAGACCGGTTACGCGGATGCCTGCGTCAGCTTGGTGATCTCCTCGTCCGTGAGCTCGACGTCCGCCACCGCCAGCAGGGGCGGCAGTTGCTCGAGGGTGCGGGCCGAGGCGATGGGGGCGACGACCGTCGGACGGGCGGCGAGCCAGGCCAGGGCGACCGTGGCGACCTCGGTGCCGTGGGCCTGGGCGATCTCGTCGAGGGCGGCGAGGACGCGGACGCCCCGATCGGTGTCGAGGTGCCTGCCGGCGCCCGCGGCTCGCGGTCCCTCCACCGTCGTACCGGGCCGGTACTTGCCGGTGAGGAAGCCGGAGGCCAGGGCGTAGTAGGGGACGGCCGCGAGGCCGGCGCGGGCCGCGAGGTCCTGCAGGCCGCCCTCGTAGGTGTCGCGGGAGACCAGGTTGTAGTGCGGCTGGAGGGCGACGTACCGGGCGAGGCCCTCGCGGTCGGAGAACTCCAGGGACTCCCGAAGGCGTTCGGGCGAGATGTTGGAGGCGGCGATGTGCCGCACCTTGCCCGCCGTCACCAGCTCGTCGAGCGCGCCGATGATCTCCTCGACCGGCACTTCGGGCTTGTCGAAGTGGGTGTAGTAGAGGTCGATGTGGTCGGTGCCGAGGCGGGTGAGGGAGGCGTCGGCGGCGGCCTTGATGTTGGCGGCGGTCAGGCCCGGGAAGTCGGGGTGCTGGCTGACCTTGGTGGCGATGACGACGTCGTCGCGGTTGCCGCGCTTGTTCACCCACCTGCCGAGGATGGTCTCGGACTCGCCGCCGCTGTTGCCGTCGACCCAGGCCGAGTAGGAGTCGGCGGTGTCGACGAAGTTGCCGCCCGCGGCGGCGTAGGCGTCCAGGACGGCGAAGGAGGCCGCCTCGTCGGCGGTCCAGCCGAAGACGTTGCCGCCGAGGGCGAGGGGGAAGACCTCGAGGTCCGAGGAGCCGAGCTTGCGCAGAGAAGTCATGTCCTACGTCAACAACGGTTTCGGAGCGGCCCATTCCGTGCGCCGTACCGAAGAAGACGAAGAACGTGTGAACAGGACCGCTCCGGGAAGGACCCCCGGCGCCCTTAGGGGTTGAGCCCCTTGCTCTGCAGCCAGGCCATCGGGTCGATGCCGTTGGCGGCGCCGTCCGGGTGGACCTCCAGGTGGAGGTGGGCGCCGGTCACGTTGCCGGTGGCGCCCACGCGGCCGATCACGTCACCGGTGGAGACCTTCTGGCCGGCGCTGACGTTGATCGAGGACTGGTGGCAGAACCACAGCTCGGTGCCGTCGTCCAGGGTGAGGATGGTGCGGTAGCCGTAGGAGCCCGCCCAGCCCGCCTCGGTGATGGTGCCGCTGTGGACGGCCTTGATGAGGGTGCCGGTGGGGGCGGCGAAGTCCAGGCCGGTGTGGTAGCCGGAGGACCAGTAGGCGCCGGCCTGACCGAAGGTCGCGGTGAGCGTGTACGAGGAGGTCGGCAGCGTGTACTGCTTGGCGAGCTCGGCGAGGCGAGTGGCCTCGGCCTTCTCCTTGGCGGCCTGCTCGGCCTTCTCCTTCGCGGCGGCGGCCTCGGCCTTGGCGGCCTTCTCGGCCTTGGCGACGGCGGCCGCCTCCGCCTTGGCCGCGGCGGCCTCGGCGGCGGCCTGGGCGCGGTCGGCGACCTGGGTCTGCTGCGACTCGGCCTGCGCCATGATCCGCTCGCGCAGCGCCTCACCGGCGTCGGCGGCGCCGCTCTGGTCGGTGGCGTCGGGGGCCTCGGAGCCGAAGCCGGCGAGGGCGGGCGCGGCGTCCTGGCCGGAGTCGTCGTCGGAGATGAAGGAGCCCACGGAGGGCAGGTCCGGCATGGAGATGGAGACCGGCGGCTTGCCGGTGTTGGCGCTGGCCATCCCGCCGGCGCTGAAGGCGGCTATGACGCCGACGCCGAGGACGGTGGAGCTGCGGGCGAACCCGCCGCCGCCGCGCTGCTTGGCGACCCGGTGCTTGCCGCGGGCCGGGGCGAGGGACTCCTCGGTGGGATTCCACTCCTCCCAGGGGCCCTCGTCGCTGCGATAGCTGCCGTAGCCGAAGGTGTCGGAATCGGAAGAGGAACGCTGGCTCGGCACGAAGGGGGCTTCGGGAGCAGGGCGGTTGGACGCCACGCGGGCGCACTCCTTTCCTTCCGTCGCCTACCGGGTTAGCTGACGGGTTCGGAGCGGGAAGGTCTCCTACGCGCGTAAACCGTTCGTGACTCTGCGAGTTCACGGCGGCTTCCGTGCGATTCACCCCAAGGTGGTGGTTCCCCGGTTCCCTTACGGGATTCGGCGCGTGCGCACGGAGCCGACTCTTGTGACGGCTGGGACGACCGCGCTGCGTTATCGAACGTTAATAGACCCGGGCGTAGCTTTCCAAGCTCTACAGCTTGATCAACAACCTTTTTTGGCCTGGACTTTCGGGCCATGACCGGTGAAAAACGGGCGAGTTGCCGGAATTCACAGCACACGCACAGCCCTGGCCCGAGGCTTTCCGGAGAACGCACCGAGGGCCGGAATCCTTGTGGATTCCGGCCCTCGGCCTTCAGTAGCGGGGACAGGATTTGAACCTGCGACCTCTGGGTTATGAGCCCAGCGAGCTACCGAGCTGCTCCACCCCGCGTCGGTGAAACCACTCTATCACCCGGTCAGGTGCAGGTTCGCCACCTTCGCTCGCTCGGCGTACTCCGGGAGTACGACGACGACGGCGCCCTCCGCCGCGAGCAGCCCGTTTCCGTCGGCGGCCGTCACGAAGGTGTCGGGCTCCTGCCAGGCGGTGACCACCCGGCGCACCCCCGCGTCGAGGATGAGACGGGCACAGGGCTTCGGGCGGGAAGCGCGGCGGGCGCAGGGTTCGAGGCTGCTGTAGACGGTGGCCGTGGCCAGGCGGGGGTCGGCCGGGTCGAGTTTGGCGAGGGCGGCCTCCTCGGCGTGGACGACCGGGTCGCCGGCCTCGCGGGAGTGGCCGCGCGCCAGTTCCGTGCCGTCCGCGGCGACGATGACCGCGCCGACGCTGAAGGCGGTCCGGGAGGGCGGGCACTCGGCGGCGAGTTCGCAGGCGAGGGCCAGCCAGTGGCGGTCGGCGGCGGAGGGGAGCGGGCCGGTGCCGGGGGCGGTGGGCTCGTAGCGCATGAGGACGACGTCCTCGATCCGCCGGGTCTCGGTCAGCCGCAGCCGTCCGCCCTGGTAGGCGCCGGGCCCGAAGAGGCGGGGCGCGTCCGGGTCGCCGACGAAGAGGGGGGCGAGGACGAGCTGGACCTCGTCGGCGAGGCCCTGCTGGAGCAGCTGGGTGTGAATGGTGCCGCCGCCCTCGACCATGAGCCGGCGTACGCCGCGCTCGTCGTGGAGGTGCTCCAGGAGGCGGCGCCAGTCCAGCTCGGGGCCGAGCGGGACGAGATCGGCGGCGATGCCGAGCGCTTGGGCCCGCCGAGCGCCCTTCTCCGTCGTGTAGACGACCTTGTCGCCGCCGGTGTGCCAGAAGTGCGCGGCCGGGTCGAGGTCGCCGGAGCCGCTGACGGTGACCTTGAGGGGGTATTCCGGTTTTCCGGCCGCCACGCGCGCGTGCCTGCGGTCGGCGGAGTTCACCAGCAGCCGGGGGTTGTCGGCTCGGATCGTGCCGGCGCCGATCAGGATCGCGTCGACCGAGGCCCGTACCTCGTCGACGCGGTCGAAGTCGGCGGGGCCGGACAGCAGCAGTCGCTCGGGGGTGGTGTCGTCCAGGTAGCCGTCGAGGGAGACGGCGGCGGACAGCAGGACGTACGGGTACGGCATCGGCGCGGCTCCCCTGGGGCGGCGGACGGGTGACGTCCGCGCGGATCGGCGGGCAGGTCTTGGTTCAAGTTTGAAACAAAACTACACTGGGCGCATGACGACCCGCTGGCTCACCCCCGAGGAGCAACGCGCCTGGCGCGCGTACGTCGCCGGCTACCTCCTCCTGGAGGACGCCATCGACCGGCAGCTCCAGCAGGAGGCCGGCATGCCCCACCTGTACTACTCCATCCTCGCGAACCTGTCCGAGTCCCCTGAGCGACGGCTGCGGATGACCGATCTCGCGGAGTCGCTGAAGATCACGCGCAGTCGGCTGACGTACGCGGTGACCCGGCTGGAGAAGGACGGGCTGCTGCGGCGCGAGGACTGCCGCTGGGACAAGCGCGGCAGTGTCGCGGTGCTGACGGAGGAGGGTATGGCGGCCCTCGAGCGGCTGGCCCCCGGCCATGTGGAGACGGTCCGCGCCGGCCTCTTCGACCGGCTCACCCCCGAGCAGGTCCGCCAGCTGGAGGAGATCTTCACGCAGGTGGTGGGCGGGTTCCAGGACGACGGCGAGGCGCTGCCGGAAGAACTGCCGTGGCGGCGGCGTTCATCCGGATGTTCCGGAAGCTCGTGAGCCGGGCCACAATCCCGTTGCTTCAAATTTAAAGCATGGGGTAGGGTCTCACCCGGCACACTGCTTCAAATCTGAAGCAGCTGCTTGTTCCGCGCACCGACCGCACTCGCACCGGGAGACCCGCATGCCCGACACCCCCGCCGCCACCCAGCGCGCCCGCGTCCGGGTTCCGCTGCGCTTCCACGACGGCTACTCCGTCGACGCCGAGCTGGTCACCTTCCACGGCCTGGCCGACGGGCAGGAGCATGTCGCCGTCGTGCTCGGCGAGCCCGCGCCCGGCACCGTCCCGCTGGTCCGGCTGCACTCCGAGTGCCTCACCGGGGACGTGTTCGGCTCCGCCCGCTGCGACTGCGGCCCGCAGCTGCGCGAGGCCGTGGAGCGCATAGCCGAGACCGGCGGCATCCTGCTCTACCTGCGCCAGGAGGGCCGCGGCATCGGCCTCTACAACAAGCTCGACGCGTACGCCCTCCAGGACCAGGGCCTGGACACCTACGAGGCGAACGCCGCCCTCGGACTGCCCGAGGACGGCCGCGACTACACCGCCGCCGCCCAGATGCTGAGCGCCCTCGGCGTCACCAGCCTGGACCTGCTCTCCAACAACCCCGACAAGGCCGAACAGCTGCGGGCGCTCGGCATCGACGTCCACGACCGGGTCCCGACCGGCGTGTTCACCACCCCGCACAACGTCCGCTACCTGCGCGCGAAGGTCCTGCAGACCCAGCACACGCTGCCGCTGGCCCAGCTCAGCGCCGGCTGAACAGGACGCCGCCGCCCCCGCCCTGCCCGCGCCCTGCCAGCGCCCTGCCTCAGCGCCGGCCGAACGGGCCGTCCAGGGCGGCCCACTGGAGCAGCATGATGGTCTTCGCGTCGGCGATCGCGCCCGAGCGGACCATGCCGAGGGCCTCCTTGAACGGCAGTTCCACGACCGCGATGTCCTCGCCCTCGGCCGCCACACCCGCCCTGTCGGCGCCGGGGGCCGAGCCGTCGTAGGGGGCGGCGAAGAAGCCGAGGCGCTCGGTGACCGAACCGGGACTCATGAAGGCGTCGAACACGTGCTCCACCTCGTGGACGGTACGTCCCGTCTCCTCGACGGCCTCTCGGCGGATCGCCGCCTTCGGGTCGTCGCCGTCCAGCAGCCCCGCCGCGGTCTCCAGGAGCATGCCGTCGGGATGGCCGTTGACGTAGGCGGGCAGCCGGAACTGACGGGTCAGCAGGACCGTTTCCCGTAGGGGGTCGTAGAGCAGGATCGTCGCGCCGTCGCCCCGGTCGTAGGTCTCCCGCCGCTCCCGGCTCCAGTGGCCGTCGTGGTGCCGGTAGTCGAAGGTGGTGCGGCGCAGGACCGCCCAGTCGCAGGCGAGGACCTCGACGTCGAGGATGCGGACGCGCGGGTTGCCGGTCAGATCGCGGCCGTGGAGGTGCAGGCCCGTGCGGCCGCGGGGGTCGGGGGTGTCGATGCCGGCCGTCATGAGCGGGTGCCGGAGGGGGTGTTGGGGGGCGGGGGTGTCATGGGGGCTGGGCTCCTCGGGGGTGGGGTCGGGGTGGTGTCGGGGTCGTAGGGGTCGTACGGGGTCGTGGAAGCCGTACGGGGTCGTACGGGTCGTACGGGTCGTACGGGTCACGCCTCTGGCGGGGGATCTCGCGCGTGCCCGTACGGAGGCTCGCGTGACCCGCGCGGAGGGTCCAGGATCCTCGATCAGCCAAGATGCGCCGCCCCTTCCCTGCCCACAGGATGGGAAGGGAATCGACTTCCCCGGACAGCTTCCCCGGACAGCTGGAGAAGACGGTGAACGCTGAACAACTCCCGCCGTCGTGGCTCTTTCCCCCGGTTCAGCCCCAGGGGCCGCGCACAGCGGTCACCGACCGCGCGCCCACGCTCACGGCCGACGCCACGGAGGAGGCCTGCGACTGCGGCTTCCTGCGCGGGATCATCGAGGGCACCTCCGCTCCCGTGATCATCCTTGACACCCATCTGCGCTATCTCTACGTCAATCCCGCCTGGTCCCAGGCCACCGGTGTCCCCGCCACCGCGTTCGTGGGCCGCAAGTTCGGCGAGGTGCTGCCGGAGGTCCAGGTGCCCGACGACGTCCTGATCGAGGTGCTCGCGGACGGGCGGTCCCGGGAGGTGACGCTGACCACCGACCTCGACCCCGCCCCGGGCGGACGCCGGCTGTGGCGGGCCGTGGTCCACCGACTCGAGTCGCACGGGCAGGTCATCGGGGTGTGCGCCATCGGCGTGGAGGTCAGCAATCTGCGCCAGTACATGGACGACCTGGAGGACGCCCACCAGCGGCTCGCCCTGCTGGACGCCGCGACCGTCCGTGTCGGCACCACTCTGGACATGGCGACCACCTGCGGCGAACTCGCCGACTTCCTCGCCCCGTCCCTGGCCGACGTGGCCGCCGTGGCCATCATCGACGACGAGCCCCAGGACGGGCCTCCGCTGCGCCCCGGCGTACTGCGGCTGAGGAAGATGCAGCTGGCGGCGCCGCCGGAGCTGAAGTGGCACCTGCGTGAACTGTCCGGCCCCGGCCCCTACGTCGATTTCCCGCGCGGCTCCCTCGTCCGCCGCTGCATGGACAGCGGACGCCCGTGGCGCGGCAACATGGCCTCCGACGAACTGTTCCGGAAGCTCGTCGCGGAACCGGACCACGTCAAGGTCATCCGTGCGGCCGGCATCCACTCGGTGCTCGTCGCCCCGCTGCGCACCACGGGCCGCTCCGTCGGGGTCGTCATCCTGATGCGGGCCGGGGACTCCGCCCCCTTCACCGACGACGACATGCTCACCGCCCAGGGAGTGGCCGGCCGTGCGGCCGTCTCCATCGACAGCGCCCGCCGCTACACCCACGACCACACCATGACCCTGGAACTCCAGCGCGCGCTGCTCTCCGAGCCCGACAGCGTCAACTCCAGTGTGGAGGTGGCCACCCGGTATCTGCCCTCCGGCCGCAGCGCCCTCGTCGGCGGGGACTGGTACGACTCCATCGCCCTGCCGTGCGACCGCACCCTGCTCGTCATGGGCGATGTGATGGGACACGGCTTCAAGGCGGCCGTCGCCATGAGCCAGTACCGCTCCGTCCTGCGCACGGTCGCCACGTCCTGTCTGCCCGTCGACGCCATACTCGCCGAGGCCGACCGGCGGGCCGCCCGCCTCGGTCTCGACCGGGTCGCCACCTGTCTCCTCGTCCTCGTGGACCCCGAGACCGACACCTGCACCGCGGCCACGGCCGGCCATCTGCCACCCGTCCTCGTCCGCCCGGACGGCGACGCGAAGGTGCTGAGCCTGCCGGCCGGTCCCCCGATCGGTACGGAACTCGGCGACTACGAGGTGACAACGTTCTCCTTCGGGCCCGGAGACGTGCTCCTCCTCTACACCGACGGCCTCGTGGAACAGCGCGGGGTGGACATCGACGACGGCATGCGCGCCCTCACCGAGATGGGTCTGTCGGCCGACGGCCCGCTGGAGCAGCTGCTCGACACCCTGCTCACCCAGCTGACCAACGGCAGGTTCGAGGACGATATCGCGCTGCTGGCGGCCCGCCGACGGGCGTGAAAACGCCGCGGCGCCCGATCCGGCCGAAGCCGAACCGGGCGCCGCACAGCAGATCGGAGGCGATATCCCCCGACCACCGTCCGTAGGCCCTGTGGGACTCGAACCCACAACCAATGGATTAAAAGTCCACTGCTCTGCCAATTGAGCTAAGGGCCCAGGCGATGTTGCCTCCCCGAGCATAGCCGGACCCGGCCGCGTCTCCGATCGGGTATTGGCGACGCGGCCGCGTCGAGCGGTCGGAAGCGGTGAAGATCGGCCCGTTACGGGGTCTTCGCCGCCCTTGCCGCCTCCCGTGCGACGGTCCGTTCATGGTCGGGGTTGAGGAACCACTTCCGCGCCGAAGCCAGCCACCACGCGCCCGCGAAGCCGAGGACGACGAGGACGGCGACCGGGGCGTAGTTGAAGTTCTCCCAGGTGACGGGGGCGACCTGCGGCAGCATGAACAGCACCGTGATCACCACGACCCACGCCACCGACACCACGCCGATCGCGCGCGACCAGCGGCCCAGATGCCACGGACCCCGCTCGAAGTCCTCGCCCTTGCGGACCCGCAGCAGCGTCGGGATGACATAGGCGATGTAGAGGCCGATCACGGCGATGGAGGTCACCGCCGCGTAGGCCGTGAGGTTGATCAGATACGGCAGGCCGAGGACCAGCGCGCCGCCGGCCGCCAGCCAGACCGCCGCCACCGGGGTCCGGGTGCGCGGGCTGACCGTGTGCCAGACATGCGACCAGGGCAGCGCGCCGTCCCTCGAAAAGGCGTAGATCATACGGCTGTTGGCGGTCACCGAGGCCATCCCGCAGAACAGCTGGGCGCCGATCACCACCAGGAGCAGCAGCTTGCCCGCCGTGGCGCCGAGGGCGTCGAGGAGGATCTGGGCGGGCGGTGCGCCGGTCGGGGAGTTGCGGGCGCCGTCGTAGGACTGGATGGCGAAGGTGAAGCCGAGCAGCAGGACGAAGCCGGCGATCCAGGAGGTCCAGATCGACTGGACGATGCCCTTGGGGCCGGCCGTGGAGGCGTCGTGCGTCTCCTCGGTCATATGGGCGGAGGCGTCGTAGCCGGTGAAGGTGTACTGGGCCATGAGGAGGCCGAGCAGCACCACGTAGAAGCCGCTCCCCCAGCCCGTGTGGTTGACGAACTCCCCGAACACGAAGGACGCGGACTGGTGGTGGTCCGGTACGAAGGCCAGGGCGCCGACGATCACCGCTACGCCGATGACGTGCCACCACACGCTCACGCTGTTCAGCAGTGCGACGATCCGCACGCCGAAGGTGTTCAGCAGACCGTGCAGGAGCAGGATCGCGGCGAACAGCACGACCGTGCGGCCGGGCGTCACCTCGAAGTCGAACTGGAGGTTGAGGTACGCCCCGAGGAAGGACGCCGCACCGAAGTCGATGCCCGCGGTGACGGCGACCTGGCCCAGCACGTTGAACCAGCCCGTGAACCACGCCCACGCGGCGGCCGTACGGGGCGGGGCGAGGCGGTGGGCCCAGAAGTACAGGCCCGCGGAGGTCGGGTACGCCGAGCAGATCTCGGCCATCGACAGGCCCACGAAGAGGGTCATGAGGCCCACGGCCACCCAGCCCCAGGTGATCACCGCGGGGCCGCCGGTGTTCATCCCGAAGAGGTAGAGGGTCAGACAGCCGGAGAGGACCGAGATGATCGTGAAGGAGACCGCGTAGTTGGAGAACGCCGACATGCGGCGGGCGAGAACCTGCGTGTAACCGAGCTGGGCCAGCCGCTCCTCGTCCGAGAGGCCGCTCCCTGTGCCTTCATCTGTCATGCCCCCAGCAATGCCCGCGTCGGGGCCGTGACACACGTCACAACTTGGCTGAAAACTGGGGTCGGGCGCCGAAAGGGCCCGTACGACGAGGAGTCGTACGGGCCCTTCAGTCACCTAGTGGCCGGCGTCAGCCGTTGCGCTTCCAGCGCGGCTTGTCGTCGCGGCGGCCGAAGGAGCCGCTGCCGCTGCCGCTGCCGCTTCCCCGGTGCTCACCGCGGTGGTCGTCGCGGCGGCCGAACGGGCGGTCGTGGCCGCCGGAGCGGAAGCCCGGGCGGTCGTCGCGGCGGTCACGGTTGAACGGGCGGTCGCTGCCCCGGTGACCGGCACGGTCGTCACGGCGGAAGCCGCCACGGTCGTCACGACGCTCGAAGCCACGGCTGCCACGGTCGTCGCGGTCACGGTTGTCGCGGTTGTCGCGGTTGTCGCGGTTGAAGCCGCCGCGGTTGTCGCGGTTCTCGCGGTCGTCACGGCGGAAGCCACCGCGGTCGTCACGACGCTCGAAGGAACGGCCACCACGGTCGTCACGGTCGCGGTTGAAACCACGGGCGCCACGGTCGTCACGGTTGAAGCCGCCACGGTTGTCGCGGCTGTCGCGGTTGTCCCGGTCGTCACGGCGGAAGCCGCCACGGTCGTCACGACGCTCGAACGGACGGCCACCACGGTCGTCACGGTCGCGGTTGAAACCACGGGCGCCACGGTCGTCACGGTTGAAGCCGCCACGGTTGTCGCGGTTGTCCCGGTCGTCACGACGCTCGAAGGAACGGCCACCACGGTCGTCACGACGCTCGAACGGACGGCCACCACGGTCGTCACGACGCTCACGGCGCTCGTACGACGGCGTGGACGGCGTGCGCTCCTCGCGCGCGACCCGGTCGATGTCACGCGCGGCCGGCTGCTCGGGGACGGAGGCCGCCTCGACCGCCGCCTGCACCTCGGCCTCGGCCTGCTCCTGCGCCTCGGCCACCGCCGCCTCGGGGTCCTCGCCGCGCTCGCGGGCGACCCGGGCGACCAGCCGGTCCGCCTCCTCGCGCAGCTCGGTCGCGCGACGCTGCGCCCGCTCCAGCTGCTTGCTGAGGTGGGCGACCTCGCGCTCGGCCTGCTGGGCCGCGTTGCCCGCGGACTCCGCCTGGACCTCGGTCATCGAGCGGGCGCCGGTGATCTCGGCGACCTCCGGGTCGAAGGCGGCGCCGCCCTGGATGATGTGGCGCGCGGCGTCGACGCCGGCGTCCTCCATCAGCCGGAAGATCTGACGGCGCTGGTGCGGCAGGGAGAGGGACACGACCGTGCCCGTACGCCCGGCACGCGCCGTACGGCCGGCCCGGTGCAGGTAGTCCTTGTGGTCGCCGGCCGGGTCGACGTTGAGGACCAGGTCGATGCCGTCGACGTGGATCCCTCGGGCCGCCACGTCCGTCGCGACCAGGACGTTGACGTACCCGTCCTTGAAGTCGGCCAGCGTGCGGGTCCGCGCGCCCTGCGTCATGCCGCCGTGCAGCGCGTCCGCCTTCACGCCCGCCTCGCGCAGCTGCTCGGCGACGCGGTCGGCGCCCAGCTGGGTGCGGACGAAGATGATGGTGCGGCCCTTGCGGGAGGCGATCGCGGCGGTGACCGGCGCCTTGTCCTTGGGCTTCACGATCAGGATGTGGTGGGACATGGTCGTGACGGCGCCCTGGGCGGCGTCGACCTCGTGCGAGACCGGCTTGTTCAGGTAGCGGTCGACGAGGGTCTTGATCTCGTTCTCCATCGTGGCGGAGAAGAGCATGCGCTGGCCGCCGGCCGGCACCTGGTCGAGCAGCTCGGTGACCTCGGGCAGGAAGCCCAGGTCGGACATCTGGTCGGCCTCGTCGAGGACGGCGATCTGCACGTCCTCGAGGGAGCAGGCGCCGCGGTTGATGATGTCGCGCAGCCGGCCCGGGGTGGCGACGAGGATGTCGACGCCGCGCTCGAGGGCGTAGATCTGGTTGCCCATCGACGTACCGCCGCAGACGACCTTCATCTTCAGGCCGAGGACGTCGCCGTACGGCTGGAGCGCGTCGGCCACCTGCATGGCCAGCTCACGGGTGGGGGTGAGGATGACGGCGCGCGGCTTGTGGCGCTGGGTGTGACCGCCGGCCAGCGTGGCCAGGGTCGGCAGACCGAAGGAGAGGGTCTTGCCGGAGCCGGTGCGGCCACGGCCGAGGATGTCCTTGCCGACCAGGGCGTCCGGGATGGTCGCGGCCTGGATCGGGAAGGGGACCGTCACACCGTTCTGCGCGAGCTTGCGCACGACGCCCTCGGGCAGGCCCAGGTCGGCGAAGGTGATCTCGGGGGTCTGGTCGGTCGTGTCGGTCTCGTCGGTCGCGTCGGCGACCTCGACGATGTCGACGATCTCGTTGTCGAGGTCGTCGAGCTCGACGTCGCCGATGCTGTCGAGCTCGACGACCGCCTCGGCCGTCTCGGTCTCGACGGTCTCGGGGGCCTCAATGTCCTCGGGCAGGACGGCGTGATCGGCACTGGAAATGGACATGCGTAAGCGAAACCTTCCGGAGTCTCGTCGGCACGCGCCCGTCAACTCCGTGTTCGCATTACGACCGCCTCAATGCGGTCCGCCACGGCAAGGGAGAGTACGCGCCACACGGCGCGCTCTGTGGTGGCGCCGGGCAAATGGGATCAAACGATCTACCACCATACGCACCCTGCCCCACCGAAGGCAAATCAGACCCCCGGAACACCGGGGAGACCCTCGCCACGTCACCTCGCGGCCCGGGACCGGTCACCGGCGCTAGACCGGCGCCCCCGCCTCCGGTGCCGGCTCCCGCTGGAGCATCTGGGCGGCCGTTCCGCCGCCGGTCTCCTCGTGCGCGGAGGACGAGGGTTCCGCGACCGTCGGGTCCGGCGCGGGCGACGGCGGCTCGGGGGACGGCGCCGGAGGCTCCGGGGCGGGCGAGCCGGGCGTCGTCGGCTGCTCCTTCGTCGGCGTCGGCTCGCCCGGCTTCACCGTCCGCCCCGGCTCGGCCGGGCCCGCCGACGCCGACGCGCTGCCGCCGGCGGACGGCGAGGCGGTCGCCGAGGCGGAGGCGCTCGCCCCGTGCCGGCCCCGGCCCTTCCCGTGCCCGTGCTTGCCGTCCCCGCCCGCGGCGCCCAGGTAGCCGCCGCCCACGCCCGCCGGACCCCCGTCGGGCTCCGCGCCGCCCCGCTGCCCCGCCGAGTGCGACGGCTTGGCCGGGCCTTCCGCGTCGTCCCCCACGCTCATGCAGCCGGCGGCGGCGGTGACGGCCAGAACGGTGGCGGCCAGACGAACGGGTACGTACATGGGGCGCACGGGGCCACCTCCGGTGCAGGCGCAGATGAGTCAACCTCACCAACTCCCGCCGCCCGCAGGAGGACACGCGCCCCGTTCACGAAGGACGCCGGCCCTGACCATGCGGCTCGGGCGTGAGCGTCAGCCGTGGCCGTGGCCGTGACCGTCAGCCGTAGCCGAGGGCGTGCAGCCGTGCGTCGTCGATACCGAAGTGGTGGGCGATCTCGTGCACCACCGTCACCTCGGTCTCCGCGACGACCTCCTCGCGGGTCCCGCACATCCGCAGCGTCGGCCCCCGGTAGATCGTGATCCGGTCGGGCAGCACCCCCGCGTACCACTCCCCGCGGTCCGTCAGCGGAGTCCCCTCGTACAGCCCGAGCAGCTCGGGATCGTCCGCCGGCGGCTCGTCCTCGACGAACACCGCGACGTTGTCCATCAGCCGCGTCAACTCCGGCGGAATCCGGTCCAGCGCCTCGGCGACCAGTTCCTCGAACTCCTCGCGCGTCATCTCCAGCACAGGCCCATTGTCGGGTACACCACCCCTGTCGGAGGAGAACCTGCCGCCGACCACGACAGCGAGGGCCGCCGACCGTCCGACCGCATACCCGGCCGCGCACCCGGGCATACGGCACCAATGGCTCGCGTCCGTGTCCGTTTCCGTGTCCGCGCCCCCCGTAAGCCCCCCGCTCCCACCACGCCCACGCTCGACCTCGCACCCCGCCCGCGCCCCTGGTCCCGCACGCTCGGCCTCGTCGCGGTGGTTCTGCTGGGCGCCTGGCTGGGGCTGCTGGTCGTCGGGAACGTACGCGTACCGGTCGGCCCCATGAACACGACGATGACCCTGCGCCCCTCCCTCACCGGCGGCACCAAGATCAACGTGTCCCCGCTGGGCGCCCTCACCCTCGACAGCCACACCGCCCCGCTCCGCCTGGACGTCAACGTCGACCAGCTCGACCCCTCCCGCTCCCAGGCCCTCGTCGACCACCCCGAGCGCCTCTCCGGCCTCCAGGACGAGGTGGCCCACGACGTCGAGCACGGCACCCTGGACCTCGCCGTGCGCTCCTGCGTCGCCGTCGTCTCCGGGGCCACCGCGCTCGGCCTCGTCGTCTACCGCCGCCCGCGCCGCGCCCTCGCCGCCGGCGGCCTCGCCCTGGCCCTCCTCGCCGCCTCCGGCGCCACCGCGTACGCCACCTGGAACCCGAAGTCGGTCCTCGAACCCCGCTTCTCCGGCCTGCTCTCCTCCGCGCCCTCCCTCGTCGGCAACGCCCGCAGCATCGTCACCGAGTTCGACGTCTACCAGCAGGAACTGGCCCGCCTGGTGACGAACGTGACCAAGCTCTACGACGTCACCTCGACCCTCCCGGCCTACCAGCCCGACCCCACCACGGTCCGCGTCCTGCACGTCTCCGACATCCACCTCAACCCCGCGAGCTGGAAGATCATCGCCTCGCTGGTGGAGCAGTACAAGGTGAACGTGATCGTCGACTCCGGCGACACCATGGACCACGGCACGTCCGCCGAGAACGGCTTCCTCGACCCCATCGCCGACCTCGGCGCACCGTACGTCTGGGTCCGCGGCAACCACGACTCCCGGGTCACCCAGGGCTACCTGGAGCGCATCAAGAACGTGCACGTCCTCGACGAAGGCCGGGCCGAGACCATCGCGGGGCTGCGCTTCGCGGGCATGGGCGACCCCCAGTTCACCCCCGACCGCTCCTCGGTACCGGGCGCCGGGGCGTCCCAGGAGGCGGCGGGCGACCGGCTGGCGGAGGCGCTGCGCACCGAGACGACCGCCGGCACCCCGGTCGACGTGGCCGTCGTCCACGAACCGTCCGCGGCCCGCCGCACGGACGGCACGGTTCCCCTCGTCCTCTCCGGCCATCTCCACCACGAGGAGATGGAGATCATGAAGAACGGCACCCGGCTGCGCGTGGAGGGCTCGACGGGCGGCAGCGGGCTACGGGCCGTCGAGGGCGAGTACCCCGACCCCATCGAGGCCTCGATCCTCTACTTCGACCGCGGCACCAAGCGCCTCCAGGCCTGGGACGAGATCAAACTCGGCGGGCTGGGCCTGACGACGGCAGAAGTCAGCCGCCACCTCCCGAAGGAGAACCAGCCCGGAGCCTCCCCGACCCCGCCCTCCTCCTCGCCCCCGTCACCCGCCTCCCCCACCTCTCCCAGCGCCTCCCCGTAAACCGTTTTGGCGATCCCTCCCGCCATCCCATATGCTTCTCACGTCCCCGACGCGCTGAGAAGCGCGCAGGCGGGCCGATAGCCCTCATCGTCTAGCGGCCTAGGACGCCGCCCTTTCAAGGCGGTAGCACGGGTTCGAATCCCGTTGGGGGCACGCAACATCGTGTGCGACACTGTCGTACGCAACAGCTTGGTCCTGTGGAGCAGTTTGGAGTGCTCGCCACCCTGTCAAGGTGGAGGCCGCGGGTTCAAATCCCGTCAGGACCGCTGAGGTTTCACGTGAAACCTCGTGGCTGGGTAGCTCAGTTGGTACGAGCGATCGCCTGAAAAGCGATAGGTCGCCGGTTCGACCCCGGCCCCAGCCACAACCGCTGAACAGCGGAAAGACCCCCGCCGGGAAACCGACGGGGGTCTTTCGTTGCTTTCCGTTCGGGGTCGTGGTCGAGTTCGCACCCACCCTGACCCAGACCACCTGGAAGTCGGCGACCCCTGCCAGTCAAGATCGAGCCGGTGTCACTAGATTGACGGCGGCCGCTCCTGCTTCCGTCCCCTTCTCCAGTCCCTTCTCAGGCCCCTCCTCACCCGGTCGGCATCCGGTACGTTCGTGGCCGTCGGTGTGTTGCGGAGGGGCGGGGAGCGCGTGAGCGGGAGCGTCGCACTGGAGAAGGACCGGGCGCGGTACGGGCTGATGGCGGTGATCGTCAGCAATCTGGCGGTCGCCGGGATCGCCGTCTTCGGGGTCTGGCGGCTGGACGGGGACCGCTCGGTGATCATCGGGGTGCTGACCGCCGCCTTCACGGCCGTGAGCAGCACGACCACCGCCTATCTGGGCATCAAGGCCGTGTCCAACACGGCGAAGACCATCGCCCTCGCGGATCCCCAGCGCCGCGCCGAGGCCGCCGCGCTGGCCGCCGCAGCGGCGGCACCCTCGACGCCCTCGGCGCCCCCGGCACCCGCAGCCCCGGCAACACCCGCAGCGGCCACCCCGGCGCCCTCCTCCCCCGCCGCACCGGCCCCCGTCGCTCCCCCGGCGCCGCGCAGCTCCTGACGCGTACGCAAAAGGGTTCGCCACGTATTTGGCGGGGATGAGATCCTGGATCGCGTATGTCTACGCACCCTGCCCCCGCCCTCGGCGCCCTCGCCCCCCGCCTGGCCGAGCTGTCCCTGCGCGACGCGCACCGGCTCGGGCGCAGGCTCGAAGGCGCGCGCAAGATCCGCAAGCCGGAGGCCCGTGCCGCCGTCCTCGCCGAGATCGAGGCGGAGGTAACACAGGTCGAGGAACGGATGGTCCTGCGGCGCGGCCGCGTCCCGGCCGTCACGTATCCCGAGCAGCTCCCGGTCAGCCAGAAGAAGGACGAGATCGCGGCCGCCATCCGTGATCACCAGGTCGTCATCGTCGCCGGTGAGACCGGGTCCGGCAAGACGACCCAGATTCCGAAGATCTGTCTCGAGCTGGGCCGTGGCGTCCGCGGCATGATCGGACACACCCAGCCGAGAAGGATCGCCGCCCGTACGGTCGCCGAGCGCGTCGCCGAGGAGCTGCGGACGCCGCTCGGTGAGGCCGTCGGCTGGAAGGTCCGCTTCACCGACCAGGTGAACCCGGACGCCACCTTCGTGAAGCTGATGACGGACGGCATCCTGCTCGCCGAGATCCAGACGGACCGCGAGCTGCGCGCCTACGACACGATCATCATCGACGAGGCCCACGAGCGGTCCCTGAACATCGACTTCCTGTTGGGGTATCTGGCGCAGCTGCTGCCCCGGCGGCCCGATCTGAAGGTCGTCATCACCTCCGCGACCATCGATCCCGAGCGTTTCTCCCGGCACTTCGGCGACGCACCGATCATCGAGGTCAGTGGACGGACGTATCCGGTCGAGGTGCGGTACCGGCCCCTCCTAGAGGAGGACTCCGAGGACGCCGACCGCGACCAGATCACCGCCATCTGCGACGCCGTCGAGGAACTCCAGGGCGAGGGCCGGGGCGACATCCTCGTCTTCCTCTCCGGTGAGCGCGAGATCCGGGACACGGCGGACGCGCTGGAGAAGAAGCAGTACCGGTTCACGGAGGTGCTGCCGCTCTACGCCCGCCTCTCGCACGCCGAGCAGCACCGCGTCTTCCAGCCGCACACCGGGCGCAGGATCGTTCTGGCGACCAACGTCGCCGAGACCTCCCTCACCGTCCCCGGCATCAAGTACGTCATCGACCCCGGCTTCGCCCGGATCAGCCGCTACAGCCATCGCACCAAGGTGCAGCGCCTGCCCATCGAGCCGATCAGCCAGGCCAGCGCCAACCAGCGCAAGGGCCGCTGCGGACGCACCAGCGACGGCATCTGCATCCGCCTCTACACCGAGGACGACTTCAACGCCCGGCCGGAGTTCACCGACGCGGAGATCCTCCGTACGAACCTCGCCTCCGTCATCCTGCAGATGACCGCGGCCGGCCTCGGCGACATCGAGAAGTTCCCCTTCATCGACCCGCCGGACCACCGAAACATCCGCGACGGCGTCCAGCTGCTCCAGGAGCTGAACGCGCTCGACCCGGCCCAGAAGGACCCGCGCAACCGCCTGACCCAGACCGGCCGCAAGCTGGCCCAGCTCCCCGTCGACCCGCGCCTGGCCCGGATGGTCCTGGAGGCCGAGAAGAACGGCTGTGTCCGCGAGGTCATGGTCATAGCCGCCGCGCTGTCCATCCAGGACCCGCGCGAGCGCCCGTCCGACAAGCAGACCCAGGCCGACCAGCAGCACGCCCGCTTCAAGGACGAGACGAGCGACTTCCTGGCGTACCTCAATCTGTGGCGGTACGTCCGTGAGCAGCAGCGCGAGCGCGGCTCGTCGTCCTTCCGCCGGATGTGCAAGCAGGAGTACCTGAACTTCCTGCGCATCCGTGAGTGGCAGGACATCTATACGCAGCTGCGAACGGTCGCCAAGCAGATGGGCCTCCCTCTCAACGAGCAGGACGCCCCGGGCGACAGCATCCATGTGTCCCTGCTCGCGGGTCTGCTGTCCCACGTGGGCATGAAGGACGTGAAGGACGGCGCGAAGAACGAGTACCTGGGCGCGCGGAGCGCGAAGTTCGCGATCTTCCCGGGCTCGGCGCTCTTCAAGAAGACGCCCCGTTTCGTCATGTCCGCCGAGCTGGTCGAGACGTCCCGCCTGTGGGCGCGGGTCAACGCGAAGATCGAACCGGAGTGGGTCGAGCCGCTCGCCGGGCATCTCCTGAAGCGGACGTACAGCGAGCCGCACTGGGAGAAGGACATGGCGGCCGTGATGGCGTTCGAGAAGGTCACGCTGTACGGCGTGCCGATCATCGCCCAGCGGAAGGTCAACTACGGCCGGATCGACCCGGAGACGAGCCGGGAGCTTTTCATCCGCAACGCACTCGTCGAGGGCGACTGGCGGACGCACCACAAGTTCTTCGCCGACAACCGCAAGCTCCTCAGCGAGGTCGAGGAGCTGGAGAACCGGGCCCGGCGCCGGGACATCGTCGTGGACGACGAGACGCTGTTCGACTTCTACGACCAGCGGGTGCCCGAGCATGTGGTGTCCGGCGCCCACTTCGACTCCTGGTGGAAGCGCAAACGGCAGGAGCAGCCCGACTTCCTGGACTTCGAGCGGGAGATGCTCATCCGGGAGTCGGCGGAAGCGGTCACCAAGGCCGACTATCCCGACTCCTGGCGGCAGGGGCAGCTGAAGTTCCGTGTGACGTACCAGTTCGAGCCCGGTGCGGACGCGGACGGTGTGACGGTCCACATCCCGCTGCAGGTCCTCAACCAGGTCACGGACGACGGTTTCGACTGGCAGATCCCGGGCCTGAGGGGAGAGGTCGTCACAGAGCTGATCCGCTCCCTGCCCAAGCCGGTCCGCCGCAACTACGTGCCGGCGCCCAACTTCGCGAAGCGCTTCCTGGACCAGGCGGTCCCCCTCCAGGAGCCCCTCACGACCGCCATGGCCCGCGATCTGAAGCGGATGGTCGGTGTCCCCTTCGAGGCGGAGGACTTCGACTGGTCGAAGCTCCCCGACCATCTGAAGATCACCTTCCGGATCGTCGACGAGCGGCGCCGCAAGCTCGCCGAGGACAAGGACCTGGAGGCGCTGAAGCTGCGGCTGAAGCCGAAGGCGCGCGAGGCCATCTCCCAGGCGGCCGCCGCCACCGCCGTACGGCAGGGCGGTGAGTCGCTGGAGCGCAAGGGGCTGACGGACTGGTCGATCGGCTCCCTCACGCAGGTGTTCGAGACGCGCCGCGCGGGCCAGCCGGTGAAGGCGTACCCGGCGCTGGTGGACGACGGCGACACGGTGTCGGTCCGCCTCTTCGACACGGAGGCGGAGCAGGCGGAGGCAATGTGGAAGGGCACCCGGCGGCTCATTCTGCGCAACATCCCGGTCAATCCTGCGAAGTTCGCGTCCGAAAAGCTCACAAACGCTCAGAAGCTCGCTCTGTCGGCCAATCCGCACGGTTCGATCCAGGCCCTGTTCGACGACTGCGCGATGGCGGCGGCGGACAAGCTGATCGCCGATCTCGGGGGGCCGGCGTGGGACGAGGAGTCGTACCGGAAGCTGTACGACAAGGTGCGCGCGGAGATCGTCGACACGACCGTGCGGACCGTCGGGCAGGTGCAGCAGGTGCTGGCCGCCTGGCAGGCCTGTGAGCGGCGACTGAAGGCCGTGCGCAGCCCCGCGCTGCTCGCGAACCTGACCGACGTGCGCAAGCAGTTGGACGCCCTGGTGAAGCCCGGCTTCGTGACCTGGGCGGGGCTGCGCCGGCTGCCGGACCTCATGCGCTACCTGGTGGCCGCCGACCGGCGCCTTCAGCAGATGCCGACGGGGGTCCAGCGGGACACCACGCGCATGGAGAAGGTCCACGAGATGCAGGACGAGTACGCCTGGCTCCTGGAGCAGCTGCCCCGGGGCCGGCCCGTCCCATCCTCGGTCCTGGAGATCCGCTGGATGATCGAGGAGCTCCGGGTCAGCTATTTCGCCCATGCGCTGGGCACGGCGTACCCGGTCTCGGACAAGCGGATCGTGAAGGCGATCGACGCTGTCGCTCCGTGACGGCACCCGCACGGAGGGTGAGTTCGACCAGCGGGCTCACCCTCCTGTACAGTCCTTCTCGCAGCACAGCACAACACGAAGTGCCGCGAAACCTGGTCCTGTGGAGCAGTTTGGAGTGCTCGCCACCCTGTCAAGGTGGAGGCCGCGGGTTCAAATCCCGTCAGGACCGCAAGACAAGAAGCCCGGATCTTCGGATCCGGGCTTCTTCGCATGCCACGAACCCCGCTCGCCACCCTGTCAACGTGGAGGCCGCGCCCGCGGCGGAGCCGCAATCAGGCACAGCAAATCCCGTCAGGACCGCAAGACAAGAGGCCTGAATCTTCGGATCCGGGCCTCTTCGTGCATCCCCGATCCCGGCACCGGCCACGGCAACTCAGCCCGTCCGGCGTTTGAGGACGAGGCCCGTTCAGGGCCGAAGCGGGGGTCCGGGGGGCGGCAGCCCCCGGTCGGCGACCCCAGGCGGCAGCCACGGGGGGCCGCCAAGGGGGGCCGCCAAGGATGGCACCCCCGGGCCACGGCCCCAGCGCCGCCGGCGATTTGCGGCCAACCCGGCGGAGCCCGTCTCTTGACGGCGTCACATTCGCTCGGTACCCCAGAACTCAGGGCACCTTCCCCGTGTGGCCCTCCTGGAGGTGGCGTATGGCGGCATCGGCTAGGCACGAGACGCGGGCATTACTCCGCGCGCATCTGTCGGCCGCGTCGTCGTACGGGCATCTGACCCGCCACTGTCCGATCTGCCACCGCCTGCTGCGGCTGGCCATGGACGGCGCTCCACGGGGCGTACAGGCCCCCGCAGAGACGCTGGAGGAGGCCTTGGAGGAAGCCTTCGAGGAAGCCCTGGAGGACGGCAGCTCCTCGACGGCATGATCAACGACGGTGCCGCCAGGGGCAGTTGCCCGCTCCTTCACTAGCGCAGGGAAGCGCGCCGCAACAAGGCCACTGGCATGTGACAGGTGTCACGGAATAAGTTTTGGAACCGGGCGTTCTTACCCGTCTCCTACAACTGGTCAATTTAATATGTGCAATTGCACCACTGGGGAGGAAGTCCGCGGGACACCCTGAAGCCCCTCCGTCAGGTGCTCCCAGGAACCCACGCACACCCTCCCCAGAGTCCGACAGGGTCGCTCACAGACCGACCGGATCGCACCCCACAGACGCCCTCCAGCGGTCCCGAGCGACCTCAAGCGCACAAAAAAGATCGCGCTGGACCCGGCGGAGTCCAGCGCGATCGACGACGTTCCCGGTGGGCGAGGGACCTGTTGGGGCAGGACCCACGTCGCTTGGAGCTAGGTTTCGGGCGTCCGCACAGGTTGGGGGACCTGGCGTATTGCCCGGTTATTCAGTTGTTCAGGCCTCGGTGCGCTGCTGCGGAATACCCGCCAGCAGGGCGCGGACCTCGGCCTCGCGGTAACGGCGGTGTCCGCCGAGCGTACGGATCGACGTGAGCTTGCCGGCCTTCGCCCACCGCGTGACCGTCTTCGGGTCCACGCGGAACATGGTGGCGACCTCAGCCGGGGTCAGCAGCGGCTCAGCATCAGGGGTGCGAGCGGTCATGAGCGGCCTCCTCGGGAGAACCGAACCTTCTCGGTTCTTTCCTCTAAATTCTGCACCTTGACCCGCGTTGCCCGAAATGGCGGACGCGAGTCGAGTCGGTTATAGGACGAACGGCTTGTCCTCGGCACTACAACTACACCATCTGTCCAGCCGCGTCGGCCAAACCGATGGAATTGCCCCCCAGGTGTTCATCGGCGACGGAAGCCGATGGACCATGCCATAGCGGACAGTCACGTCACTGTGACGATCAGTCACAGGGGCGCTCAGGAGTCACCAGACCCCCCAAAGCGTGCAATGCTGAGATTCCCCCCACCATGGAGCATAAGTAGGCGGATGGAGCCCTCCCCGGACTCCTTGTCCTATTTTGGCACGAGGAGGGGCAAGCGGCGCAAGGGCCGTGTACGTGCGGTCCGTCACCCTTGGGACATAAGCCCGGATCAGGGACCTACGTCCCGTCAGTTCCGTGAAGTGCGGTTGACCGTACGCCGTTCGACCCATTTCGGCCGTGACCCAGGTCACTCGGGAAAGCGCTGTCGCAGCTGTCACACCGTCAGATCACAGCATGCCGGATCAGACGCCTGTACGACGGGGTCCCCTAATTGGCGGAACGCCGGTCCCGGACCGCCCGCCATCGCTCCACGAGCCGCCCGTACGCCTCGCCCGCCGCCGCCCCGTCGCCCACCCGCAGCGCCTCGATGCCCTCGGCGACGTCCGCCGCCGAGTGGTCGCCCTCCAGACCGCCGGCCGGAAGGGTGTGCACGAGGCCGCCGTAATCCAGTTCCACCAGCGAACGCGGATGGAACTCCTCCAGCCAGCGGCCCACGTCCAGCAGACCGTCGATGAACGGCCCCTCGTCCATGGCCTCCTTGAGCGTGCGCAGCCCCCGGGCCGTCCGCCGCCGCGCCTGGACCATCGGCGTGCGGTACCTCAGCACGGGCGCGGACTCCCCGGTCCCCTTCTCGTACACCCGCTCCTCGTCGGAGAACAGCACGAACCAGTTCAGCGGCACCTGCCAGGTCGCCGTACGGATCCAGGGGCGCGCGTCGGGGTTGAGCTCCCGCCAGCGCTCGTAGTCCTTCGCCGCCTGCGCCCGTACGACCTCCGGAAGCACCGCCTCCAGAACCGTCCCGGGCAGTTCGTCCCCCAGCTCGGACAGGGCCTGCCAGCCGCGCAGCCGGGTGCGCCACGGGCAGATGTGCAGCACCCCGTCCATCTCGGCGACGAACGCCTCGCCGCTCTCGTGCACCGGCACCGCGACCGGCGGGGTGGGCAGCAGGTCGGCCAGGGAGCGGCGCAGCTCGTCCTGGTAGGAGGGCCGGTCCGGGCGGCGGGCGTAGCGCGTCCAGTGGGTGCGCTCGGGCTCGGGGAAGGCGGCCAGCGGCTCGTACACGCGCAGGTAGGTCGCATAGGGGACGATCACCGAGGACACCTTGGGCACGCCTGCTCCCTCCCCCGCCACCCGGCCGGGAAACCTGATCGACCCGCGCGCGGGGGACACGGGAAATGCCGCCGAATCGTCGCACGGGCGTACTCCGGGAGGAGGTGATCCGGCATCCGGACGGAGGTGATCCGCACCGGTGCGCCTTCGGCGGGCGACGCAGGCTCTACGCTCGTCCCACAGGCCCCGCCACCCCTTGGGAGCCTGCGTCCCGACCGCCGCCAGTTACCCAGGAGTCACCACCGTGACCGACGTAGACAACGGCGTCCTGCACACCCTGTTCCACTCGGAACAGACGGGTCACGAGCAAGTCGTGCTCTGCCAGGACCGCAAGAGCGGCCTCAAGGCCGTCATCGCCCTCCACTCCACCGCGCTGGGCCCCGCGCTCGGCGGAACCCGGTTCTACCCCTACGCGACCGAGGCGGAGGCCGTCGCCGACGCGCTGAACCTCGCGCGCGGGATGTCGTACAAGAACGCCCTGGCCGGTCTGGACCACGGCGGCGGGAAGGCCGTGATCATCGGCAACCCCGACACGATCAAGACCGAACAGCTGCTGCTCGCCTACGGGCGTTTCGTGGCCTCGCTCGGCGGCCGGTACGTGACCGCCTGCGACGTCGGCACCTATGTCGCCGACATGGACGTCGTGGCCCGTGAGTGCCGCTGGACGACCGGCCGCTCACCGGAGAACGGGGGCGCGGGCGACTCCTCCGTGCTGACCGCCTTCGGCGTCTACCAGGGCATGCGGGCCTCCGCCCAGCACACCTGGGGCGACCCCTCGCTGCGCGGCCGCCGGGTCGGCGTCGCGGGCGTCGGCAAGGTCGGCCACCACCTGGTGGACCATCTGCGCGCCGAGGGCGCCGAGGTCGTCGTCACCGACGTGCGCGAGGACGCCGTACGCCGCATCCTCGACCGGCATCCGCAGGGGGTGACGGCGGTCGCCGACACCGAGACGCTGATCAGGACCGAGGGGCTCGACGTCTACGCCCCCTGCGCGCTCGGCGGTGCGCTGAACGACGCGTCGGTCCCGGTGCTCACGGCGCGGATCGTCTGCGGCGCGGCCAACAACCAGCTGGCCCACCCGGGCGTCGAGAAGGACCTCGCCGACCGCGGGATCCTCTACGCGCCGGACTACGTGGTGAACGCCGGCGGGGTCATCCAGGTCGCCGACGAACTCCACGGCTTCGACTTCGAGCGGTGCAAGGCGAAGGCGTCGAAGATCTTCGACACCACCCTCGCGATCTTCGCACGTGCGAAGGAGGACGGGATTCCGCCGGCCGCGGCGGCGGACCGGATCGCCGAGCAGCGGATGCACGAGGCGGCGCAGACGCGCGGATGGTGAGGCTCCGGCAACGGGTCCGCCGGAGGCGCCCCGAGGGTTTGGTCGGTACCGCCGGGTGGAAAGTTAGAGAGAACTCTCACTCTTCCCGGCGGGTCGGCCGCCGATAAGTGGTTAAAATCGCCACTGACCAGCGAGGACGGGGCGTCTCACAGGTCCTGCGCACACGCGCGTGCTACGGGCGACGTACCGTACGGGCGTGGGCTCAGGTACCGTGGGAGCCCTACGACGGGCTCTCCGAGGAGAGACCGTTCTGGATCATGAACGCGTGTCAACCTGGGGCCAGCGAGCCCCGTCGTTGAGGGGGTCGAGCCATGGGGCGCGGCCGGGCCAAGGCCAAGCAAGCGAAGGTCGCCCGCCAGCTGAAGTACAACAGCGGCGGGACGGATCTCTCACGCCTGGCCGAAGAGCTGGGCGCATCGCCATCGAACATGCCGCCGAATGGCGAACCGTTCGAGGACGATGACGATGAGGAAGACGACGACCCGTACGCACGGTACGCCGATCTGTACGGGGACGACGAGGACGACGAGGACGACGATTCGTCCCACCAACATCGTCGCGGCGCTTGACCTCGCTTTGAGCATCCACCCGGTCGGTGACTTCGGTCACCGACCGGGTCTTGTGCTGTGCACGGGATCCCGCGCCCGCCGGGGCACTAGCTCCCGCGCCGGGGCTCAGGCGTAGTCGCCCACCAGGTCCGCACCGGTGGTGTGTTCGCCACGCTCGGTGATCTCGCCGGCGACCCATGCCTCGACACCACGGTCGGCCAGGGTGGCCAGGGCCACGTCCGCCGACTCCTGAGGCACGATCGCCATCATGCCGACGCCCATGTTCAGGGTCTTCTCCAGCTCCAGACGCTCGACCGAGCCGGTCCTGCCGACGAGGTCGAAGATCGGGGCCGGGGTCCAGGTGGAGCGGTCGACCGTGGCGTGCAGTCCGTCGGGGATGACGCGGGCCAGGTTGGCCGCGAGTCCGCCGCCGGTGATGTGCGAGAAGGCGTGCACATCCGTCGTCCGGGTCAGGGCCAGGCAGTCCAGCGAGTAGATCTTGGTGGGCTCCAGGAGCTCCTCGCCGAGGGTGCGGCCCAGGTCGTCGATCCGCGCGTCGAGGGCGAGGCCCGCCTGGTTCAGCAGGACGTGCCGGACCAGCGAGTACCCGTTCGAGTGAAGGCCGGAGGACGCCATGGCGATCACGGTGTCACCCGTGCGGATACGATCCGCGCCGAGCAGCCGGTCGGCCTCCACGACGCCCGTACCGGCGCCTGCGACGTCGAAGTCGTCCGCACCGAGCAGGCCCGGGTGTTCGGCCGTCTCACCGCCGACCAGGGCGCAGCCGGCCAGCACACAGCCCTCGGCGATGCCCTTGACGATGGCGGCGACGCGCTCGGGGTGGACCTTGCCGACGCAGATGTAGTCGGTCATGAACAGCGGCTCGGCACCGCACACCACGATGTCGTCCATGACCATCGCGACCAGGTCGTGGCCGATGGTGTCGTAGACGCCCAGCTGACGGGCGATGTCGACCTTCGTGCCGACGCCGTCCGTGGCGGAGGCGAGCAGCGGACGCTCGTAGCGCTTGAGGGCGGAGGCGTCGAAGAGGCCGGCGAAACCGCCGAGGCCGCCGAGGACCTCGGGACGCTGCGTCTTCTTCACCCACTCCTTCATCAGCTCGACGGCGCGGTCGCCCGCTTCGATGTCGACGCCCGCGGCTGCGTAGCTGGCACCAGTTGTCTCAGACATGGCCAAGGAGAACTTTCGTGTCGTACGGCAGGTGTTACGGGCCGTCTTACGGGCGGCGGATCGCGTCGGCGGCGGCCGTGGCGGCCGGGCCGGCGGCCAGCTCCGTCTCCAGCAGCTGCTTGCCGAGCAGCTCGGGGTCCGGGAGCTCCATCGGGTACTCGCCGTCGAAGCAGGCACGGCAGAGGTTCGGCTTGGCGATGGTGGTCGCCTCGATCATGCCGTCGATGGAGATGTACGCCAGGGAGTCGGCGCCGAGCGAGGTGCCGATCTCGTCGATGGTCATGCCGTTGGCGATCAGCTCCGCGCGCGTGGCGAAGTCGATGCCGAAGAAGCAGGGCCACTTCACGGGCGGGGAGGAGATCCGGATGTGGACCTCGGCGGCGCCTGCCTCGCGCAGCATCCGCACCAGCGCGCGCTGGGTGTTGCCGCGCACGATCGAGTCGTCGACGACGACCAGGCGCTTGCCCTTGATGACTTCCTTCAGCGGGTTCAGCTTGAGGCGGATACCGAGCTGGCGGATGGTCTGCGAGGGCTGGATGAACGTACGGCCGACGTACGCGTTCTTCACGAGACCCGCGCCGAACGGGATGCCGGAGGCCTCCGCGTAGCCGATGGCGGCGGGGGTGCCGGACTCCGGGGTCGCTATGACCAGGTCGGCCTCGACAGGGGCTTCCTTGGCGAGCTTGCGGCCCATCTCCACGCGGGAGAGGTACACGTTCCGGCCGGCGATGTCGGTGTCGGGGCGGGCCAGGTACACGTACTCGAAGACACAGCCCTTGGGCTTCGCGTCCGCGAATCGAGAGGTACGGAGGCCGTTCTCGTCGATGGCGACGAACTCGCCCGGCTCGATCTCCCGGACGAAGCTGGCGCCACAGATGTCGAGGGCGGCGCTCTCGGAGGCGACGACCCAGCCGCGCTCGAGGCGGCCGAGGACCAGCGGGCGGATGCCCTGCGGGTCGCGGCCGGCGTAGAGGGTGTGCTCGTCCATGAAGACGAGGCTGAAGGCGCCCCGGACCTGCGGGAGGATCTGGTGGGCCGCTTCCTCGATGGTGAGCGGCTTGCCGTCCTCGTCGACCTGGGCCGCGAGCAGCGCGGTCAGCAGGTCGGTGTCGTTGGTCGCCGCGACGCGCGGGCTGCGGCCTTCCTGCTTGGGCAGGTCGGCGACCATCTCGGCGAGCTGGGCGGTGTTGACGAGGTTGCCGTTGTGGCCGAGCGCGATCGAACCGTGCGCGGTGGCGCGGAACGTCGGCTGGGCGTTCTCCCACACGGAGGCACCGGTGGTCGAGTAGCGGGCGTGACCGACCGCGATGTGACCCTGGAGCGAACCGAGCGAGGTCTCGTCGAAGACCTGGGAGACGAGGCCCATGTCCTTGAAGACGAGGATCTGGGAGCCGTTGCTGACCGCGATACCCGCGGATTCCTGGCCCCGATGCTGGAGGGCGTAGAGCCCGAAGTACGTGAGCTTTGCGACCTCTTCGCCTGGAGCCCAGACACCGAAGACGCCACAAGCGTCCTGGGGGCCCTTCTCGCCGGGAAGCAGATCGTGATTGAGTCGACCGTCACCACGTGGCACGCCATCGAGTGTAGGCGAGATCGACCACTGGTCCGAATTGGGGATACCTGCCGGTAACTGGATCTTCGTTGGTCCGATCCATCCATGATCGACTTGTTTGCGCAGGTCAGAAGCGCTATACGGCGGCCCTGTGACGACTGGTGACGCAACCCGGACCGGTCCGCGCGGTCGCGTTCCGTAGGCGCGAGTGAGGTGTCGCACACCATTGGGTGGGGGCGGGTCAGGACATCAGCGGCAGAAGCGCTCCCAGATCGGCCCGCTCGCCGCTCGCGCTGACCTTCGCCGCGTCCCTGGCCTCGGCCCAGGTCTGCCGTCCGGTCGCCAGCCTGATCCAGGTCAGCGGGTCGGTCTCGACGACGTTCGGCGGGGTGCCACGGGTGTGCCTCGGGCCCTCTACGCACTGCACGACGGCGTACGGCGGGACACGCACCTCCGTCGCGCCGCCGGGCGCCTTGACGGCGAGGGCGTCCGCGAGGAGCCGGGTGGTGGCGGCGAGGGCCTGACGGTCCACGGGGACGGCGAGGCCGGGCACGGCGGCGTTGAGGTCGTCGGTGTGCACGACCAGCTCGACGGCGCGGGTGACGAGGTAGTCGGCGAGCGGGAGCGCGCCCGCGTTGGTCTTGAGCAGCCGGGTCCCGGGGTGGGTGTCGAGCTGCTCGACGAGGTTGCGCTCGATGACGGCGAGGTAGCCGTCGAGGTCGGGGTGTTCCTCGGTCAGCCGCCGGGTGAAGGCGTCGATGTCCGCGGAGCTCGCGGAGGTCGCGAACGGCCAGTCGAGCAGCACGGCGTCCTGCTTCGGCGGCTCCGGCAGGGCGAGGGCGCGCTCGATGGCGGTGAGCGCCATCCCGATGTGCGCCACCAGCTCCCGCACACTCCACTCCCCGAGCCGCGTCGGCAACGCGAGCTGCCCGGCTTCAAGCCCGGCAACGGCCTCCCGCACATTCCCGAACTGAGCGAACACCGCGGCCCGCGTCTTGGAGGGCTCATAGGTCCGCACACGCTTCTTGACCGGGGGCATGGCGGTGAGCCTAACCGTGGGTGGGGGTGGGCGTTTCGTGGAGGGGTTGATGGGTGGGGAGGGCGGCGCGGTCTGGATAGAGGCGTGGTCCGGGTGGGAGCCGGGGTCCGGGTGGGAGCCGGGGTCCGGGTGGGAGCCGGGGTCCGGGTGGGAGCCGGGGTCCGGGTGGGAGCCGGGGTCCGGGTGGGGTCAGGGTTTGCGGGCGAAGTCCTGTAGGCCGCCCTCCACCAGGGCGAAGGCGCTGCGGGCGCGGGCGGCGGCGTCGGCGGCGACCGCGTCGACGGTTTCGCCGGCGTCTATGCGGCGGTGGTGCTCCTCGACGAGGGCGTTGCGGGCGGCGGTGATCGTGGCTGCGGCGATCACGGCGAGGGTGGCGTCGCCGGTCTCCTCGGTGAGCAGGTCGGCGAGCTCGCGGGCGCCCTTCTCCGACAGGAGGTAGGCGCGCTCCCGCAGCACCGGCGTGGCCATGACGACCGAGCGGATCCGGCGGGCGAAGGGCTCGCCGTGCAGGCCGACCGCCGGGTCACGGGCCTCCACCATCTCCAGGAACTGCCGGCGGACGGCCTCCACGGCGGACTCCCCGGACGGCCGCTCGCGCACGGCCCGGGCGGCGTCGAAGAAGTGCTCCTCCATGGGCCGGAAGACCAGGTCCTCCTTCGTGCCGAAGTAGTTGAAGACGGTCATCTTGGAGACCTCGGACGCGTCCGCGATCTCCTGCACGGACACCTCGTCGAAGCTCCGCTCCATGAACAGCTCCACCGCGGTTCGGTAGATCCGCATCGCGGTCTGCAGCTTCTTGCGCTCCCGCAGCCCCATCGTCGCCTCAGCACCCATGCCACCACTGTACCAAGCCTAATTTTAGGTCAAGAAGAAATTTCAGCCGGACACAAAAATCATCCCGGAAAAAACATTGACCGGGTACACATCTCAGGTCCATGGTGGTGGCATGACCGAGACCCAGCGCAGAATCGGCTTCCTCGTCTGCCTCGTGACGATCGTCCTGGCCGTCCTGGACATGCAGATCGTCTCCGCGGCCACCGTCCCGATCGTCCGCGACCTGGACCCCGACCACGGCATCGACAAGATCCCCTGGCTGGTCAGCGCCTTCGCCCTGGCCTCGGCCGCGGTCCTCCCGCTGTACGGCAAGCTGTGCGACACCCTGGGCGCGAAACGCGTGTTCCTGAGCGCCGTCGGGACCTTCCTGCTCGGCTCCGCGCTGTGCGGGGCGGCCCAGTCGATCGGGCAGCTGATCGCCGCGCGCGCCGTGCAGGGCATCGGCGCCGGCGGTCTGATGAGCGTCACCATGGTGGTGATCGCCCAGCTCAGAGGACCGGGCGAGAAGGACGCCAAGGGCGCCGGCATGGGCGGGATCGTGGCCGGCGCCGGCATGGCGGTCGGCCCCTGGATCGGCGGCCTGCTCGCCGACCACGCGAGCTGGCGCTGGATCTTCTACGTCAACCTGCCGCTCGGCCTCGCCGTCCTGGCCCTGGGCGCCCTCGTCCTGAAACTGCCCCGGCACACCGAGCGGCACCGCATCGACTTCCCCGGCGCGGCCCTCGCCGCCGCCTTCTCCGCCGCGCTGCTGCTGGTCACCGAGTGGGGCGGCAAGCAGTACGCCTGGTCGTCACCGCAGATCGTCGCGCTGACCCTGGCCGCCCTGGCCGCCCTCGGCCTGTTCCTGTGGCGCCAGGTCACCGCCGCCGAGCCGATCCTGCCGCTCTCCCTGTTCCGGGTGCCGGAACTGCGCCTGGGCTTCGCGATCCAAGGGCTGATGGGAGCGGCGATGGTCGGCGCGATGTACTACGTGATGGTGTATCTGCAGGTGGCACGAGGAGTCCCCAGTTCCTCGGCGGGGCTGTACCTCATCCCCATGGCGATCGGCATGACGGCCGTGGGGATCGTCTCGGGCAAGCTCGCCGCGCGGGGCCGGCCGGAGCGGACCCTCACCATCGCCGGCTCGGCGATCGCCACCGCGGCCTTCCTGCTGCTGTCCACCCTCGGCGCCCACACCTCCCTGTGGCTGCTGCGCACCGGACTCCTTCTGGTCGGCATGGGCTTCGGACTGCTCCTCGGCCGGCTCATCCAGCTCGTCCAGGAAGCGGCCCCACCCCATCAGCTCGGCGTCGCGACCACGGCCATCCGCTTCTTCCAGACCCTGGGGACAGCCCTCGGCGCGGCCCTCTTCGGCACGCTCATAGCCAGGCTGTACGACGGTCCCGGCACCCTCGCCTCCCTCTCGGGCCCGGCACGCACGGCGGGCATCGCGTCGTACGTCTCCGCGATGGACTCGGTGTTCCTGTGCGGGGCGGCCGTCATGGCCCTGTGCCTCGTCCTCGCCCTGCGGCTGCCCCGACCCCGCCCGGCGGCCGGTGGCTCCCCGGAGCCGGCACGGGAACCCGTCATGACGTGACGCCGCGTCGGCACGCGGGCAAGGTGAAGGCCCCGACCGTCCCAGCGGGCGGGGCCTTCACCGTCGTACGTCACCGTCGTACGGACTCGCCTACGCGAGCAGCGCCGGGATCGTCTCCTCGTGCGCCGTGCGCAGCTCCTCCAGGGAGAGCGTGAACTCGCCCTGGACGTCCACCGTGTCGCCGTCGACGACACCGATGCGGGTGACCGGGAGGCCCCGGGCGCCGCACATGTCGTTGAAGCGGACCTCCTCCGAGCGCGGGACCGCGACGACGGCGCGGCCGGCGGACTCGGAGAACACGAAGGTGAAGGCGTCGAGCCCGTCCGGTACGACCAGACGCGCGCCCTTGCCGCCGAGCAGCGCCGACTCCACGACCGCCTGGATCAGACCGCCGTCGGACAGGTCGTGCGCGGAGTCGATCATTCCGTCGCGGGACGCGGAGATCAGGATCTCGGCCAGCAGGCGCTCGCGCTCCAGGTCGACCTTCGGGGGCAGACCGCCGAGGTGGTCGTGGACGACCTGGGACCAGGCCGAGCCGCCGAACTCCTCGCGGGTGTCGCCGAGGAGGTAGAGCAGCTGGCCCTCCTCCTGGAAGGCGACCGGGGTGCGGCGGGCGACGTCGTCGATGACGCCGAGGACCGCGACCACCGGGGTCGGGTGGATGGCCACCTCGCCCGTCTGGTTGTACAGCGAGACGTTGCCGCCGGTCACCGGGGTGCCGAGCTGGAGGCAGGCGTCCGCCAGACCGCGGACGGCCTCCGCGAACTGCCACATGACGGCCGGGTCCTCGGGCGAGCCGAAGTTCAGGCAGTCGGAGACGGCGAGCGGCTTGGCGCCGGTCGTGGCGACATTGCGGTACGCCTCGGCGAGCGCGAGCTGGGCGCCGTGGTACGGGTCGAGCTTGGCGTACCGGCCGTTGCCGTCGGTGGCGATGGCGACGCCGAGGCCGGACGCCTCGTCGATCCGGATCATGCCGGAGTCCTCGGGCTGGGCGAGGACGGTGTTGCCCTGGACGAAGTGGTCGTACTGCGAGGTGATCCACTTCTTGGAGGCCTGGTTGGGAGACGAGACCAGCTTGAGAACCTGGTCCCTGAGCTCCTCGCTCGTCCGCGGCCTCGGCAGCTTGTTCGCGTCGTCGGCCTGGAGGGCGTCCTGCCAGTCCGGACGGGCGTACGGGCGCTCGTAGACCGGGCCGTCGTGGGCGACCGTGCGCGGGTCGACGTCGACGATCTTGCCGCCGTGCCAGAAGATCTCGAGGCGGTCGCCGTCGGTCACCTCACCGATGACGGTGGCGATGACGTCCCACTTGTCGCAGATCTCGAGGAACCGGTCGACCTTCTCCGGCTCGACGACGGCGCACATGCGTTCCTGCGACTCGCTCATGAGGATTTCCTCGGGCGAGAGGGTCGAGTCGCGCAGCGGGACGTCGTCGAGGGTGACGCGCATGCCGCCGGAGCCGTTGGAGGCGAGCTCGCTCGTGGCGCAGGACAGACCGGCGGCGCCGAGGTCCTGGATGCCGACGACCAGCTTCTCCTGGAAGGCCTCCAGGGTGCACTCGATGAGGAGCTTCTCCTGGAACGGGTCGCCGACCTGGACGGCGGGACGCTTGGAGGGCTTCGCGTCGTCGAAGGTCTCGGAGGCGAGGATCGACGCGCCGCCGATGCCGTCGCCGCCGGTGCGGGCGCCGTACAGGATGACCTTGTTGCCGGCGCCGGAGGCCTTCGCGAGGTGGATGTCCTCGTGCCGCATGACGCCGATGGCACCGGCGTTGACCAGCGGGTTGCCCTGGTAGCAGGAGTCGAAGACGACCTCGCCGCCGATGTTCGGCAGGCCCAGGCAGTTGCCGTAGCCGCCGATGCCCGCGACGACGCCGGGCAGGACCCGCTTGGTGTCGGGGTGGTCGGCGGCGCCGAAGCGCAGCGGGTCGACCACGGCGACCGGGCGGGCGCCCATGGCGATGATGTCGCGGACGATGCCGCCGACACCGGTGGCCGCGCCCTGGTAGGGCTCGACGTACGACGGGTGGTTGTGCGACTCGACCTTGAAGGTGACCGCGTAGCCCTGGCCGACGTCGACCACGCCCGCGTTCTCGCCGATGCCGACGAGGAGCGCGTCGCTCTGCGGGGCCTTCTCGCCGAACTGGCGCAGGTGCACCTTCGACGACTTGTAGGAGCAGTGCTCGGACCACATGACGGAGTACATGGCGAGCTCGGCGCCGGTCGGGCGGCGGCCGAGGATCTCCACGACCCGCTCGTACTCGTCCTTCTTCAGACCGAGTTCGGCCCAGGGCAGCTCGACGTCGGGGGTCGCGGCCGCGTGCTCGACCGTGTCCAGAGGCGTCCGGCTCATGCGTTGACCAGCTTCTTGAGGATCGAGGTGAAGAACGGGAGACCGTCGGTGCGACCGGACCCGACGAGGGGCTCGACGGCATGCTCCGGGTGCGGCATGAGGCCTACGACGTTGCCGGCCTCGTTGGTGATGCCGGCGATGTCGTTGAGCGAGCCGTTGGGGTTGAAGTCCAGGTAGCGGAAGGCGACCCGCCCCTCGGCCTCGAGCTTGTCCAGCGTGTACGGGTCGGCGACGTAACGGCCGTCCATGTTCTTCAGCGGGATGTGGATCTCCTGGCCGGCCGTGTAGTCGGTGGTCCAGGCGGTGTCCGCGTTCTCCACCCGCAGCTTCTGGTCGCGGCAGATGAAGTGGAGGTGGTCGTTGCCGAGCATCCCGCCGGGGAGCAGGTGGGCCTCGGTGAGGATCTGGAAGCCGTTGCAGATGCCGAGGACCGGCAGACCGGCCTTCGCCTGTTCGATGACGGTCTCCATCACCGGCGAGAAGCGGGAGATGGCTCCGGCGCGCAGATAGTCGCCGTACGAGAAACCGCCGGGCAGGACGACAGCGTCGACCTGGTGGAGGTTCTTGTCCTTGTGCCAGAGGGCGACCGGTTCCGCGCCCGCGAGGCGGATCGCGCGCTGTGTGTCCCGGTCGTCGAGGCTGCCCGGGAAAGTGACGACGCCAATACGAGCGGTCACTTCGCGGCCTCCGCGACTTCCTCCACCTTGACGGTGAAGTCCTCGATCACGGTGTTGGCGAGGAAGGATTCCGCAAGATCGTGGATGCGGGCGAGGGCGGCCTCGTCGACCGGCCCGTCAACTTCCAGTTCGAATCGCTTTCCCTGACGTACGTCGGAGATGCCTTCGAAACCCAGCCGCGGCAGTGCGCGCTGCACCGCCTGGCCCTGGGGGTCGAGGATCTCCGGCTTGAGCATGACGTCGACTACGACGCGTGCCACTGGCACTCCCGGTGGTGTGGTGCTGAGCAGGTTCCTGCGGTGTCTCCGACAGGTGCCTTCAGACTACCCGTACAAAATTTCTACGCGGGTAGAGTTGTAGGAATCTACGTGAGCGTCATCACGATCAGGTATCGGACCAGTGCCTTCACGAAAAGTTCAGGGAAAGATCCGGGGTGCACCTGTGTTCCCTATTGCGCTGGGACACGCGGAGAGATTTAGTCGGGCTTCACATTCGATTGCCGGGCACTGTACAAATGAATTGGCAATAGCCGATACTTTGCCCCATAACTGGCGGACAGTCGACATCTCCATGGCGTCTTGGCACGTCATCGCAGAGCTGTCGCACGAAGGGACCGATATTCGTGGCGCAGAAGGTCGTGGTCACGCTCTTTGACGACATCGACGGCTCGGAAGCGGCGGAAACGATCGCCTTCGGACTCGACGGCAAGTCGTACGAGATCGACCTGAATGAAGCCAATGCCAAGAAACTGCGTAAGGCGCTCGCGCCCTACGTGGAGGCCGGCCGCAAGCGGTCGAAGTCCGGCAAGGCGTACAAGCAGACGGAGGTCGCGCCCGACCCGGCGGCCGTGCGCGCCTGGGCCCAGGCCAACAAGATGGAGGTGCCCGCCCGCGGCCGCATCCCCAAGAAGGTCTACGAGGCGTTCGCCGAGGCGCAGTGAGGCCGTGAGGCGTGGCGCGGCGCGCCGCCGGACGGCGGGCGCCGCATCCGCCGGGTCCGCCCCGGCTCTCCCCGGGGTCCGTCAGCGGGCCCTGGGGACAACCGACTTGCGTTACCCCCCACATGGTCGGCTAATGTCTGGAGCACGCCGCCGGGCGGGGCCGAAAAGCCCAGCTCACGGAGGCCACGCGGGTGTAGTTCAGTAGCAGAACATCCCCCTTCCAGGGGGAAGGCGCAGTGTGCGATTCCTGTCACCCGCTCTGCATCGCCGTCCCGACCACGCTTGTGGATCAGGTAGGCTGGTGCTCGCGCCGATCGGTGAAAGCCGGTCGGAGGCAATGCGGACGTAGCTCAGTTGGTAGAGCGCAACCTTGCCAAGGTTGAGGTCGCGAGTTCGAGCCTCGTCGTCCGCTCCAGGGAAACCCCGGTCCAGTGGACCGGGGTTTTTTCGTGCGTACCCGTTCGGGTGCCGCCGTCACCTGACATTTGTCATACGGAGTGATGACACCTCGCACTGCCGTCGGCCCGCACCCGACGGGAGCCTTGAGGCATGGACACGAATGAACACGTGATTGAGGTCACCGACCTCCGGCGTGTGTACGGGGGCGGGTTCGAGGCGGTCCGTGGAATCTCCTTCCACGTCGGCCGCGGTGAGATCTTCGCACTGCTCGGTACCAACGGCGCCGGCAAGACATCGACCGTAGAACTGCTGGAGGGCCTCGCGCGCCCCGACGCCGGACACCTCCGTGTCCTGGGCCACGACCCGTACACCGAGCGGGCGGCCGTCCGTCCGCGCACCGGCGTGATGCTGCAGGAGGGCGGCTTCCCCTCCGAGCTGACCGTCGCGGAGACCGCGCGGATGTGGGGCGGCTGTGTGAGCGGCGCCCGGCCCGTCGGGGAGGCGCTGGCCCTGGTCGGGCTCGCGGGCCGGGCGGACATACGGGTCAAGCAGCTCTCCGGCGGCGAGCGGCGCCGCCTCGACCTCGCGCTCGCCCTGCTCGGCGATCCCGAGGTGCTCTTCCTCGACGAGCCGACGACCGGCCTGGACGCCGAGGGCCGTCGCGCCACCTGGGATCTGGTCCGCGCCCTGCGCGCATCCGGTACGACGGTGCTGCTGACCACGCACTACCTGGAGGAGGCCGAGCAGCTCGCCGACCGGCTGGCCATCCTGCACCAGGGGCTCATAGCCGCCTCCGGGACACCCGCCGAGGTGACCTCGGCCCAGCCGTCCCGGATCGTCTTCGAGCTGCCCGAGGGGTACTTCATCGGCGATCTGCCTCCGCTCGGCGAGCTGGGCGTGTGCGATCACGAGGTCGAAGGGCGCGTGGTCCGGCTGCGCACCCGGGAGTTGCAGCGGACGGCCACGGGGCTGCTGGTGTGGGCCGAGCGGGCGCGGGTCGAGCTGCGGGGGCTGGACGTGCGGTCCGCCTCGCTGGAGGAGGCGTTCCTGGGCATCGCCCGGGAGGCGTCGGAGCGTACGGAGGCCGAGGGGGCCGTGGCATGAGCGGGAACAGGGTGAACAGCGGGACCGGTGAGGACACGGTCGTGGATGCCGGAAGCTGGAACACGGGCGCCGGGAACGCGGTCAAGCGTGCGATGACGACCCCGGCGAGCCGGATGGCCGCCCTCGCGCGGGCCGAGCTGACCCTCCTGGGGCGCAGCAAGAGCACGCTGGTCACGGCGGTGCTGATGCCGCTCGTACTGCCGCTCAGTTTCGCGAACGTGATCAACGACATGGACGTCGAGGACGTCGGTCTGACGACCGGTCTGGTGCTGGTGCCGGCGGCGATCGGCTTCTCGCTGCTGTTCGGCGTGTACTCCGCGCTGACCGCCATCTACACCGCCCGGCGGGAGGAACTGGTCCTGAAGCGACTGCGCATCGGGGAGTTGCGGGACGCCGAGATCCTGGGCGGTTCCGCACTGCCGGTGCTGACCACGGCGCTGGTCCAGTCCCTGGTCCTGGTCGCGGGCTCCACGGTGGTGCTGCACATCCCCGCGCCGAAGGCGCCCCAGCTCGCCGTCCTGGGACTGCTGTTGGGTCTGGTGATGTGCGCGGCGCTGGGGGCGGTCACGGCGGCCCTGACCCGGAGCGTGGAGAGCGCCCAGATCACCACCGCGCCGTTCGTGCTGGTCTCGGTGATCGGCTCCGGAGTGTCCGTCCCGCTGGAAATGCTGCCGGATCGGGCCGCCTCGTTCTGCGAACTGCTGCCGCTGTCCCCGGTGATCACCCTGATACGCAGCGGCTGGACCGGCGACCTCTCGGCCTACGAGGCGCTGGGGGCGATATCCACAGCCCTGGCCTGGACCGTGCTGGCGGTGTTTGCTGTACGGCGATGGTTCCGGTGGGAGCCCCGGCGCTGACCTGCCGGGGGACGGGGGGAGACACGAGGATGCGCAGGCCGGACGGCTGGTGGCGACGCAAGAGCACACCGGCGAAGGTCGAGACCTACACACGGTGGTCGTTCCACTTCTTCGCGGTGGCCGAGTTCACCACGGTGGGGCTGCCCTTCACGGGGGCGACGTTGTGGACCGGGTCCACGCTCTGGCTGCCGGCGATGATGCTCGTGCACTCCACGCTCTGCGGCCTGACGGCGTCGCGGGCGCTGGACTGGACCCGAGGGCGCCGCCCCCGTCCCGTCCGGCTGCTGTGGGCCCTCGCCGCCGCCACCGTGGCCGTCGCCCTGGCCGCGATCTGGATCACGGAACACGGACCGGACCGGGAGGGCGTCGAGGCCGCCGCGGGCGCGGTGTTCGGCATCTCCCTGATCTTCGGAGCGGGCATCACCGCGCTCGGCATCCGTGAGCGGCACCGGGTGTTCGGGGTCGTCAACGGCTTCGCCGCCGCCGCCGGACTCATGGTCTACCCGATCACCCAGGACGGGCTCGGCACACTCATCGCGATCTCGGCGGTCGTGGTCGGCGGCGGGTTCCTCGCCTTCACCTGCATCTTCTCCGTCTGGCTGCTCGACGCCGTCTACCAGCTCGACGAGGCCCGCGAGACCCGGGCCCGGCTCGCCGTCGCCGAGGAGCGGCTGCGGTTCGGGCGGGATCTGCACGACGTGATGGGACGCAACCTGGCGGTGATAGCGCTGAAGGCCGAGCTGGCCGTGCAGCTGGCCCGGCGGGGGCAGCCGGAGGCGGTGGAGCAGATGGTGGAGGTGCAGCGGATAGCGCAGGACTCCCAGCGGGAGGTGCGGGAGGTCGTACGGGGTTACCGGGAGGCCGATCTCGCGGTGGAACTGGCGGGTGCGCAGGGGGTGTTGGCCGCCGCCGGGATCGACTGCGAGGTGCGCGGGGAGGCGGACGGGCTGCCCGGCGAGGTGCAGTCGGCGCTCGGCTGGGTGGTGCGGGAGACGACGACGAACGTGCTGCGGCACGGGGACGCGGGGCGGTGCTCGGTGGGGCTGTCGGTCGCGGAGGGACGGGTGATGCTGACCGTGGAGAACGACGGGGCCGAGGCCACGGGGCACGGCGACGGCAGGGGCGGGTCGGGGCTCGCGGGGCTGCGGGAACGGCTGCGGCAGGTCGACGGGACACTGGAGGCCGGGTTCGCCGGGCCCGGGGTGTTCCGGGTGGTGGCCGAGGTACCACTGAACAGAACGGGCGTTGTGAGCGAGGTCACTTCATGACGGTGCGGGTGCTGCTCGCCGACGACGAGCACCTGATCCGGGGTGCGCTGGCCGCGCTGCTCTCCCTGGAGGACGATCTGGTGATCGTCGCGGAGGCGGCCACCGGACCGGAGGCGCTGGCGATGGCGCGGGCGCATGAACCGGATGTGGCCGTGCTGGACCTCCAGATGCCGGGTGCGGACGGTGTGAAGGTCGCCACATCGCTGCGGGCCGAACTGCCCGGTTGCCGGGTGCTGATCGTGACCAGCCATGGCCGGCCGGGGAATCTGAAGCGGGCGCTCGCGGCGGGTGTACGCGGGTTCGTCCCGAAGACGGTGAGTGCGCAGCGGCTCGCGGAGATCATCCGGACCGTGCACTCCGGAAACCGTTACGTCGATCCGGAGTTGGCCGCCGATGCCATAGCGGCCGGGGATTCGCCGCTGACCTCGCGCGAGGCCGAGGTGCTCGAACTCGCCGCCGAGGGTGCGCCCGTCACGGAGATCGCCGAGCGGGCCGGGCTGTCGCAGGGGACCGTGCGGAACTACCTCTCGTCGGCCGTGTCCAAGCTGGGCGCGGAGAACCGGCACGCGGCGGTGCGTCTCGCACGCGAGCGGGGTTGGGTATAGTTGGCCTCGCGCCACGGCGCAGTGCGGACGTAGCTCAGTTGGTAGAGCGCAACCTTGCCAAGGTTGAGGTCGCGAGTTCGAGCCTCGTCGTCCGCTCCAGTGAAACCCCGGTCCGGTAGACCGGGGTTTTTGCATGCGGTTTTCGCCTGCACCCGGGTTTTCGCCTGCACCCGGGTTTTGGCCTGCACCCGGGTTTTCGCGTGCACCGGGGAGGCGGTCCGGGTGGGCCCCCGCAGGTCACGGGGGCCGTCCGGGTCAGGACCAGGCGAGGCCCGTCAGACGCTTGTAGGCCTCGATGTACTTGGCGCGGGTCGCGTCGACGATCTGCTGGGGCAGCTGCGGCGGGGGCTGCTCGCTCTTGCGGTCCCAGCCGGACTCGGGCGAGGTGAGCCAGTCACGGACGAACTGCTTGTCGTACGAGGGCTGGGCGCGGCCCGGCTGCCACTGGTCGGCCGGCCAGAAGCGGGAGGAGTCCGGGGTGAGGACCTCGTCGGCGATGACGAGGGTGTCGCCGTCGAAGCCGAACTCGAACTTGGTGTCGGCGAGGATGACGCCCCGGTCGCGGGCGATGTCGCGGGCGCGGCCGTAGACGGCGAGGGTGGCCTGGCGGAGCTGGGCGGCGGTGTCGGCGCCGACCTGACGGGCGACCTCCTCGTAGGAGACGTTCTCGTCGTGCTCGCCGACGGCGGCCTTGGTGGCCGGGGTGAAGATCGGGGCAGGGAGTTCGCTGCCGTCGACCAGGCCCTCGGGGAGCGCGAGGCCGCAGACCGTGCGCGACTCGACGTACTCGACGAGGCCGGAGCCGGTGAGATAGCCGCGGGCCACGCACTCGACGGGGAGCATCCGCAGGGACTTGCAGATCAGGGTGCGGCCGGCCCAGTCGGCGGGGGCGCCGGCGGGCAGTTCGGTGCTGAGGACGTGGTTGGGGATCAGGTCGGCGAGCTGGTCGAACCACCACAGGGAGAGCTGGGTGAGGACGCGGCCCTTGTCGGGGATCTCGGTCGGCAGCACCCAGTCGTAGGCGGACATGCGGTCGCTGGCGACCATCACGAGGTCGCCCGCCTCGTTCTGGTACAGCTCGCGCACCTTGCCGGTGTGCAGATGCACCAGGCCCGGCACCTGAAGGGGCTCGGGCTTTTCTACGAATCCGGACACGGTTCCTCCCCGTGGTTCTGTCCTAGGCCTTGATTGTCCCGTACATCGGGATTGATCAAGGACGGAGGGTCCGTCGACCCCGCGGGGAGGTGTCAGTCGCGCTTGCAGATGCGGTCGAGGAGATTGGCGGTGGCGCGCTGGACGCGGGGGTCGACATGGCCGGGGCGGTCCAGCGCGGGGGACCAGGCGAAGGTGCCGGAGGCGAAGACCAGGGCGCCCGAAGGGGCGCGGTAGAGGGAGGTCTCCTGGTGGCGCAGGACGCCGTCGCTGTCGGTGTACGGGGAGTGGGCGAGGAGGATGCGGTCCTCGTGGGGCGGGAGCGGGGTGCGCGGGAAGTAGCGGTCCGCCTCGCCCGCGACCAGGCCCTCGATGCCCTCGCCCTCATGGGTTCCGGTGGCCTCCCAGAGCCAGTGGTCGGCGTTGCGCACGATCAGCGGATGCGGATCGGGGACCCGGCCCGCGTACTGGATGCCGACCAGTTGCTGCTCGGCGCGGTCGATCTCCCGCCAGAGGACGGACTTGCCGGGGCCCTTGCGTTTGCGGCAGGTGAGCAGCCGGGCGGGCACTCCGGACGGGGAAGGACCCAGCTCCACCTGCCAGTACAGGCTGTTGGCGGAGAGGAAGACGAGGGAGGTGCCGCTGTCACGGGCGAGTTCGACCGTGCGGCGCATGTTCGTCGACCAGTACTCGTCGTGGCCGGGGAAGACCAGGCCCCGGTAGCGGGTGGGGTCGACCTGGCCGGAGTGCAGATCGCGGGCGTCGGCGTAGGCGAGGTCGTAGCCGTAGCGCTCGGCCCAGCGGATGACGTCGTAGGCGTGGCCGACGTGCAGGGGCAGGCCCGCGCCCGCGTACGGACGGTCGAAGGAGACCGTGGTCGCGGCGTCGGCCTCGCCGAGGAGGCGGCCCTTCCTGTCCCAGGCGTGGTAGAAGCTGGCCCCGGTGCGGCCGTCCTCGGGGTAGAGGTTGTAGGCCTGCCAGGTGACGTCGGGCAGGAGCAGCAGCAGGTCGGCGGGGTGCTGGTCGCGGACCGTGAAGGGGATGTGGGACCGGTAGCCGTCGACCGTGGTGAGGACGGCAACGTACGCGCCGACGTTCCAGTACGAGGGGACCTGCAGCCGCCAGGAGAGCCACCAGTGGTGGCAGGAGACCGTACGGTCGGCGGTCAGCGGCGGCGGCTGGACGATGCCGGAGAGCCGCGGGCTGGTGGTGATCTTGGCGGCGCCGGCGCCGTCGTAGTGGCCGATGCGGTAGATGTCGACGCTGAATTCCTGAGGCGGGTCGACCGTGATGTGGAAGTCGAGGGCCTCGCCGGGGGCGACCGCGCCGGTGGAGGTGAAGCCCTTGATCTGGCGGCGGACGTCGTCGGCGGAGCGGGGGAGGCCGGACGCGGACACCGGGGCGGACGCGGTGCGGGGGCCGGGGATCCTGGGGCCGCCCTCCCTGCGGGCGGGGGCGGGGTCGACGTACCAGGGGACGACCTGGCCCGTGTCGTCGAAGTAGGTCTCGCTGCCGCGCAGCCAGGGGACGGGCCCCTGGCCGAAGGGATCCGTCACGGCATGGGCCAGTGCTCCCGACTCCCAGCGGCGGATGTGCTCCGGTCCCGGTGCCATGGCGCTCCCCTCCCTGGTGCCCCCGTGATCGTCCGGCGGTGCGGTCGTTTCGCGCTGAACGCCGACTGACCGGCCGGCAGGTCGGCTGTCCTATGTCGCACGCCCATGCCATGGGCGCGATCGGTCCCAGCACATCACATAACGCGCGCAGACAGTCACTATTCGTTGCGAATTGGCCGAAAGTGGAACCAGGGGGTCCGTTCCGGGCGGGTGGGATGGGGTGGGGTGGGGTGGGAGAGGGTGGAGCCGGGTGGGGCCGGGTGGGGCCAGAGGGTGGTGTCGGCAGGTGGTGAGGTCAGCCGAGTCGTACCGGCTTCTCGGGGCGTATGCCCAGTTCCACCAGCCAGGCGCGCAGGGGGGTCGCGTCGCCGTCCTCCACGAGGCTGAGCACGCGGGGGGCGAGGTCGGCCACGCGTACGCCGTCGACGAGGAGGGTGGGGCCGTCGAGCCAGTCGAGACCGGGGGCCGCTCCGACCGTGTCCATCGCCGCGCAGCACACCATCGCCGTGACGTGGTCGGCGAGCAGTTCACGGTCGGTGCGTGGGGGCTGGAGCGGGAAGAGCGGAAGCGCGCCGTCCTCCCAGAGGGGGCCGTCGGGGCCGCCCTGACCGCTGGGCACGGGAGGCTTCGCCGCCGTCGCCTCCTCCCTCGCCACCTCCGAACCGAGCCGCGCGGCGAGCGCCGAGCAGCGGGGGTTGGGGGCGGGGAGGCCTTCATGGTCCCCGTCACCGTTCCCGTCGCCATCCGCGGTGTCCCCGACCTCGTCGTCCCCGTCGCCATCCGCGGTGTCCCCGGCCTCGTCGTCCTCGGCATACTCGGCGTACTCGGCGTCGGGTCGGGTGGGGGATGCGTCGCCTGCTGAGGTGCCGGGGGCGGAGGTGGGAGTGGGACTGGGGGCCATGGGGGCGGTGGAGGTCGTGGGGGCCATGGAAGTCGTGGGGGTCGTGGAAGTCGTAGGGGCCGTGGAGGTCGTGGAAGCGCTCCGGTTCGTGGGGTTCTCGGCCGGTGTCGGAGCGGCCCGGTCCGGCTGCGCAGCCCGGTCCGGCAGGGCGGCGTCGGTTGCCGGGGGGTCGTCGATCACCGGGGGGTCGTCGGTCGCCAGGGCTTCCCTGTTCGGGGTTCGAGCGGTCGTCGTCGGGCCGCTCGGGTGGGAGGCCGTCGCCGTCATGGCCGTCAGGTCGGTGTCGTCGGCCGTCAGGTGGTCCAGGACGCGGGCCAGGGTGGGGCCGGACGGGTGGTGGGACACGGGGTCGGGGGTGGGGCGGACGCCGAGGGAGTCGAGGACGCGGTGGAGGCGGGCCGCGTCGGTGCGCCATTTGCGGTCGACGACCTCCTCCGGGTACTCCTGCCAGTCCACCGGGGACCAGTCCGGGCCGGACTCCGCGGGCCCGCCGTGGAAGAGGCGGGCGGCGAGCAGCGAGGCGGCCTCGTCCACGGCGCCGGGCTCTTCGAGCAGGTCACAGGCGGGGCGCTCACCGAGGCGGGAGGCGAAACCCTCGGCCAGGCGGTCCCGGCGGGAGAGCTCGGTCAGCGCGGCCACGACACCGGCGTCCAGCCGGGACGGCCAGCGCCCCATCCGCCAGGCCGGCAGCGCGACCCGGGTCAGCAGCCGGTCCCAGCCCGCGTACGCCAGGCCCACCTGCTCCTGCGCGACGATCCGCAGCCCGTAGTCCACCGCCTGGGCGCGCTCGGCGGCGGCCGCGGCCACGCCCCGCTCCATCTCGGCGGCGTGCACCTGGCAGCTGCGCAGCATCAGCCGGCTCACCCAGCCGATGCCGGCGCAGACCAGACGGGCGGCGGGACAGCGCCCGCGGTCGGCGGAGACGGCCACCGCGGCGTCCAGCCCCCGTACGAAGCGCCGGGCCGCGGCTATGTCGGGGTGCGCCGAAGGGCCCGTACCGGCGACGACCGGGGCGAGGACTGCGCGCAGTTCGCCGACGCGCATCCACCACAGGAAGGGGGAGCCGATGACGAGGACCGGCGCCGTCGCCGTACGACGGGGCAGGTGGTGGCGGCTCGGGCCCGCACCGGCTATCTCGTCGCCGCGCCGGGGCGCGGGCGGGCCGTGGGCCGGGTGGGTGCGGTCCTCCAGCCAGCTGTCGCAGTCCGGGGTGAGCGCTATGGCGGAGGGCGCGGGGACGTCGAGGCGGTCGGCGAGGTCGCGCACCAGCCGGTACAGATCGGGTGCCGCCTCCTCGGCGACGGCGACCGTGGGGGTGACGGCGGGGCGGGCACGGGCGACGACCAGGCCCACGACACCGGCGGCGAGCAGGACGACGAGCGCGATCACGCCCACCACCCAGCGGGCGCCGTCCCAGCCTCGGCCCACGAGATGTCCCGTGGAACCACCGGCGAGCAGGATCACGGCGGCGGCCGCGGGCAGCAGCGCGACGGCGAGCGCCCGGCTGCGGACCCGCAGCACGGCCAGCGCCCGGGCCCGCGCGCTCTGCGCGCCCGTCTCCACTCCCATACCGGTCACGACCGGAACTCACCCCCTCACCGTCTCGCGGTCCTGGCTCGCCTGCTCTTGCTCACTCCCCCACTGTGGCACCCGCCACTGACATCGCAATGCCGGTGGGCCAAGTGCCGGAATGCTTGCGCCGCACCCTAGTTGGCGCTTCGGCCTCCGTCAGCCGGATAGCTCAGCGCTCACTCGATGGAATGGCTCTGGGGAAAGGTGAACGACGGTGGGCAACGATCAGGCCCCGGTTTCCGAGGGAGTCCGCGAAGGATTCTCAGGGGGCCGGGGCCTGGGTGGTCGGGTGAGTGGTTCAGTGAGTGATCAGTGGGCGGTTCGGTGGCGTTAGGCGCCCGCCGCCGCCTTCGCGGCGATGTCCGTACGGTGCTGGGAACCGTCGAGACCGACGCGCGCGACGGCCTTGTACGCCCGTTCGCGGGCCTCGGTGAGATCCGCGCCGGTCGCGGTGACGGACAGCACACGGCCGCCCGCGCTGACGACCGTCTCACCGTCCTTCTTCGTCCCGGCGTGCAGGACGTACGCATGCGGGGCGTCCTCGGCGGCCACCGCGTCGAGGCCGGTGATGGCGTCACCGGTGCGCGGGGTGCCGGGGTAGTTGTGCGAGGCGATGACGACGGTGACGGCCGCGTCCTCGCTCCATCGCAGGCGCTCGAGGTCGGCGAGGGTGCCGGTCGCGGCCGCGAGCAGGACACCGGCGAGCGGGGTCCTCAGCCGGGCCAGGACGACCTGGGTCTCCGGGTCGCCGAAGCGGGCGTTGAACTCGATGACGCGGACCCCGCGCGAGGTGATGGCGAGACCGGCGTAGAGCAGCCCGGAGAACGGGGTGCCACGGCGGCGCATCTCGTCGACGGTCGGCTGGAGGACGGTCTCCAGGACCTCCTCGACCAGCTTCGGGGCGGCCCACGGCAGCGGCGAGTACGCGCCCATGCCGCCGGTGTTCGGGCCCTCGTCGCCGTCCAGCGCGCGCTTGAAGTCCTGGGCGGGCTGGAGCGGGAGGACCGTCTCGCCGTCGGTGATCGCGAAGAGGGAGACCTCCGGGCCGTCGAGGAACTCCTCGATGACCACACGTTCGCAGGCCGCGGCGTGTGCCGTCGCCGCCTCGAGGTCCTCGGTCACGACGACGCCCTTGCCGGCCGCGAGACCGTCGTCCTTCACGACGTACGGCGCGCCGAACGCGTCAAGGGCCTCGGCGATCTCCTCGGCGGTCGTACAGACGTACGAGCGGGCGGTCGGGACACCGGCCCCGGCCATGACCTCCTTGGCGAAGGCCTTCGACCCCTCCAGCTGCGCGGCCTCCTTGGAGGGCCCGAAGACCGGAATCCCCGCCTCCCGTACGGCGTCGGCGACCCCGGCCACGAGCGGCGCCTCCGGGCCTACGACGACCAGCTCGGCGCCGAGCTCCAGCGCCAGCGCGGACACGGCCCCGCCGTCCAGGGCGTCGACCGGGTGCAGCTCGGCGACCTCGGCGATGCCGGCGTTGCCGGGCGCGCAGTGCAGCGCGGTGACGGCGGGGTCGAGGGACAGGGAGCGGCACAGGGCGTGTTCGCGGGCGCCGCTGCCGATGACGAGGACGTTCACAGGGGTCAGCCTAACGGGCGGAGACAGGGAGGCTTTGTGCGGGCGGCCGAGCGGTGGGGGCTCGGGAGTTCGTAGCTTTCGACGAAAGACTGCCGCGGCCGGGTGCTGCGGCGAGCGTTCCTGCTGCTTCCTGCTGTGTCCTGATGCGTCTCGCTGCGTCCTGCTGGATGACGCCGCCCGGCGCTGAAGCCTCGAAGCCTCGAAGCCTCGTACGGGCCTGCCTACTCGTTGGTGTATTCCTCCACCACCGTCGCGCCCAGCTCACGCACGATCAGCTCGTGGCCGGAGAGGGCCGACTCGTTGAGGTCGGGGTCGTCGTCCTCGGGGATGTCGTCCTCGGGGGCCACCGGCTCCGGGGCAGGGGGCCGCGGCGGGGCCGGGGCGGAGGCCGTGGGGGCCGGGCCCGCTGCGGAGCCGGGCTGGGACTGGGGTACGGAGGGGGACGGGGCCTGGGGGGTGGGGCCGGCGTGCACCGAAGGCGGGGCGGACGGGGCACCGCTGCCGTAGCCGCCACCGCCGCCGGGGCTGCCGTAACCACCGGCGGGGCTGCCGTAGCCGCCCGGTGCGCCGCCACCGCCGTAACCGCCGGTCGGCGCGGGGGCCGAACCGCCGGACGGGTCGATGACCGCCTCGATCTTCCACTGGACGCTGAACTGCTCCCCGAGCGCCTGTCGCAGCACGTCCTCACTGCCGCTGCTCGCGAAGTTGTCCCGGGCACCGGCGTTGACGAAGCCGAGCTGGAGGGTGGTGCCGTCGAAGCCGGCGACATGCGCGTTCTGGCTGAGGAGGATCCAGGTGAAGCGGCGGCGGTTCTTGACCGCCTCCAGGATGTTGGGCCAGAGCATGCGGGGGTCGAGGCCACCGGCGGGGGGTGCGTACGCCGCGGGCGCGCCCGTCGCGGCGGGAGGGGCCGCGGCGGCAGGAGCCTGGGCGGGGGCAGTCGCGGGGGCAGGGCCGGACGCCGCCGGGGGACGTACCGCTCCACCGCCCGCGGGGGTGGCCGTGGGCCAGCCGCCCGGCCGACGCCCGCTGCCCGCGGCGGTGGCGGTGGGCCAGGCGCCGGGGGCGGGAGCGGCCGAGGGCTGGGCGGGACCCGCGTCGGCGGGGGCCTGCGAGGGGGGTGCCGATGGGGGCCCTTCGGCCGGAGCCGGAGCCGGAGCCGAGGCGGGGGCGGCGGAGGGAGGCATGGCGGAGGGCTGGGCCGGCGGCTGAGCCGGGGGGTGGCCCTGGAATTGGGCAGGGGGCTGCCCGGCGTAAGGGGCCGCGGCAGCCGCGCCGCCGGAGCCGGAGCCTGCGCCAGAGCCGGACCCGAGACCGGCACCCCCACCTGCGCCTGCCCCCGCTCCTGCCCCCGCACCACCCCGCACCGCCGCCCGGGCAGCGGCCGCTCCGCTTCCCGGGGGGATGGGGGCGCCGCCGGTCGCGGCCGGGGCGCCATGGGCCTCGGGGCCGGGTACGTACCCCATGGCGGGCATGCCCTGGACTCCGCCGGCGGAGAAGTTCACGCCGCGCTCGATGCGGTCGAGGCGGGCCATGACGGAGCGCTCGTCGCCGTAGGCGGCGGGAAGCAGCACGCGGGCGCAGATCAGCTCGAGCTGGAGGCGGGGCGAGGTGGCGCCGCGCATCTCGGTGAGGCCCTCGTTGACGAGGTCGGCGGCGCGGCTGAGCTCGGCGGCGCCGAAGACGCCGGCCTGGGCCTGCATACGCTCGATGACGTCGGCCGGGGCGTCGAAGAGCCCCTTCTCGGCGGCGTCCGGGACGGCGGCGAGGATGACGAGGTCGCGCAGCCGCTCCAGCAGGTCGGCGACGAACCGCCGCGGGTCATTGCCCCCCTCGATGATCCGGTCCACGACCTCGAAGGCGGCGGCGCCGTCCCCCGTGGCGAAGGCCTCGACGACGGAGTCCAGCAGCGAGCCGTCCGTGTAGCCGAGGAGCGAGGTGGCCATGGCGTATGTCACACCGGCCTCGGTCGCGCCCGCGAGCAGCTGGTCCATGACGGACATCGAGTCACGCACGGAACCGGCACCCGCGCGCACGACGAGCGGCAGCACGCCGTCCGCGACCGGGATGTCCTCCTTCTGGCACACCTGGCCGAGGTAGTCCCGAAGCGTCCCCGGCGGTACGAGCCGGAACGGGTAGTGATGCGTCCGCGACCGGATCGTCCCGATGACCTTCTCGGGTTCGGTGGTGGCGAAGATGAACTTCAGATGCTCCGGGGGCTCCTCGACGACCTTGAGGAGCGCGTTGAAACCGGCCGACGTGACCATGTGGGCCTCGTCGATGATGTAGATCTTGTAGCGGCTGCGGGCGGGCCCGAAGAAGGCCTTCTCCCGCAGGTCACGGGCGTCGTCCACACCACCGTGCGAAGCGGCGTCGATCTCGATGACGTCGATCGAGCCCGGGCCGTTGCGCGCCAGGTCGCGGCAGGAGTCGCACTCCCCGCACGGGGTCGGCGTGGGGCCCTTCTCGCAGTTCAGGCAGCGGGCCAGGATGCGCGCGCTGGTGGTCTTCCCGCACCCACGCGGCCCGCTGAACAGGTACGCGTGATTGACCCGGTTGTTCCGCAGCGCCTGCTGCAGCGGGTCGGTGACATGCTCCTGCCCGATGACCTCGGCGAACGACTCCGGGCGATAGCGGCGGTACAGCGCGAGAGACGACACGCCTACGAGGTTATAGGCGCCCACTGACAACCGGGCCCGCGCCGGAACGCAAGCGCCCCCCACGCACCCGCCAGAGCCGACCTACCCTTGCTGCCTTCCGGCCCTGGGGGAGTTCAGTCAGATAGCGCCGCGTGAGGGGCTGCCCAAACAGTACCCGATGCCGACGGCCAGCAACGACCCCGCCGGACCGGCGAGGAACGAGTTCGCGAGCACTCCTCTCGGTCATGTAATGTTTCCGGCGGAGGATTCGCCTAGAGGCCTAGGGCGCACGCTTGGAAAGCGTGTTGGGGGCAACCCCTCACGAGTTCGAATCTCGTATCCTCCGCAGTCGCCTGAACAGGCGAAACGAAGAGCCAGACCGTGATCGCGGTCTGGCTCTTCGGCGTGCTTTGGTTGCAGTTTTGGTTGCATTTATGTCGGGCATTACGGTCATTTCACTCGGCCCGTTGGCCGCCGACCGGGTCGCCGACGGTCTGGGGCCGGGATTACTGGAGCCGTCGGATGGCTGCTGCGGTGTATGCCGACGGCTCCAGGCTTCCCCGCACGGGTGCGGGAGTGGGCCTGGGCATCCCGGTGCTGGTCTCCGTTGCGGTGACCTTCGCCGTCGAGTACCGGATGTTCGTGCTCGACCGGCGGACCGCGACCGGAAGCCGGTATGCCGCCTACGGGCGGCTGGACGCCGCCCCGCTCGACGGGGATCCGCGTGAGCGCGAGGTGCGCCGGTTCACCCAGGGACTCCTCGTCACGGTGCGGGAGTCCCTGCCCAGCGCGGTTACCGTCGATGTCGGCCTGATCCAGGACCCCGACACCGGTCATGAGCGCTGGGCCGTGGTGGAGGCCAACATGCCCTGATTCTCTCAACCGTTACGCGGCCCGGGCCGACACCGTGTTGGACGTCGTTCTGCGCGCAGCAGATCCTCGTGGGCAGGTTCCCCTTGCGATGCGCCGTTCCTCCGCGCGTCGGCAGCCTCGGTGCACATATAGGGGTACGTTTTATAGATACGTACTTCTATATCTACCCGAGGTGGCGTGTGGACAAGCCTGCCGAGATGTTCGATCGCGATTACGAGTGGTCGGCGCTGACCCGGTTCATCGGCGATGAGCAGCCCGGTGCCACGCTCGGAGTGGTCTCCGGTCGGCGCCGCCAGGGCAAGACCTTCCTGCTCGACGCGGCCTGCCGTGCCGAGGGGGGCTTCTATTTCGGTGCGACCGAGGCCGCTGACGCCGAGTCTCTGCGCCGGATCAGCACTGCACTCACCGCTCATGTCCGGCCCGCCAGCCCCTACCACTTCGCACATTGGGCCGAAGCTGTCGACGCACTCCTTGCCCTCGGCGCCGAGCGCCCCGTGCCCGTGGTGATCGACGAGTTCCCGTACCTCGTCAGAGCCAATCCGGAGCTGCCCTCCATCATTCAAGAGGCGTTCCGTCCGCTGCGGGAGCAGCGCACGGCCTCTCGTGCGCGGTTGCTACTGTGCGGCTCGGCCCTGTCCTTCATGGGCAAGCTGTTGTCCGGCAACGCACCGCTGAGGGGCCGGGCGGGACTGGAACTTGTCGTGCGCCCCCTTGACCACCGACTCGCCGCCGAGTTCTGGAACATCACCGACCCCCGGCTGGCCCTGCAGGTCAACGCGATCGTCGGCGGTACGCCCGCCTACCGGCGCGAGTTCGCGCGAGGAGACAGCCCCGACGGGCCCGACGACTTCGACGCCTGGGTTGTACGTACGGTCCTCAACCCCGAGACGCCGCTCTTCCGCGAGGCCCGTTATCTGCTGGCCGAGGAGCCTGATCTGCGTGACACCGCCCTGTACCTGTCCGTCCTGGCGGCCGTCGCCGACGGCAACGCGACCCGCGGCGGCATGGCCGGCTACCTGGAACGCAAGGCCACCGACATCGCGCACCCCATCAACGTCCTCGAAGACGCCGGGCTGCTGCACCGCGACGCCGACGCTTTCCGCGACAACCGCCCCACCTACCGCATCGCCGAACCCCTGATCGGCTTCTACCACGCCATCATGCGCCCGGTATGGGACCAGTTGGAGCGCCCCGGCAGCGCCACCCGGGTCTGGCAGGCCAGCCGCCGCCGCTTCACCAGCAACGTCCTCGGCCCCCACTTCGAACAGGTCTGCCGCGACTGGACCCTCCACCACGCCGACCCCGACCTGCTCGGCGGCCTCCCAGCCCGAGTCGGCCACGGCGTCGTCCATGACCCCAAAGCCCGCACCGGCCACGAGATCGACGTGGCGGTCGTCGGCATCGCGGACGGCGGCAAGCCGCCGCTGCTGGCCATCGGAGAAGCCAAGTGGAACGACACCATGGGCATCGCGCACATCGATCGCCTCCGGCACATCCGCGACCTCATCACCCAGGCCGGACGCTACGACACCACCCGTACTCAGCTCATCTGCTTCAGCGGGGTGGGCTTCAACGACAAGGCCCGCATCGCCGCCGACACCACCCCTGGCATCCAGCTGATCGATCTGGCAGCCCTGTACGGCCAGGCGTGACGCCAGCGCTGAGCATGCTGCTGCCTTGATGTAGATCGACCCGGGCGGGAATGCCATGATCCGGACCCGAAAGAGCAGGAATCAGTCGAATACGCGCCCAGGTAGAGCGGTTCGCGCCGCTGGCCGGTGACGATGGGCCCGCCGGCATGGCACGCCTCCGACCGGACAGAGGGGGACGAATGGGCAAACAGGTCAAGTGCGGGTCGACCCATACCAAGACCGGCAAGCGGTGCCAGAAACCAGCGATGATCGGTTACTCCCGTTGCCAGTTGCACCGAGGCGAGTGGAACCCGCCGCAGAAGAAGAAGACCAAGAAGCGCTAGCCGGAGGCTGCGTTGCGGTTCTCTGACGGGAAGTCCGGAGCCTGGTGAGTCTCAGCGTCCTTGTCTCCGGAGCCGCCGACGCGGCGGACGTCGGTGCAGCCGTCACGCCGGCAGAGAGCCGCGACCACCTCTTCGAATTCGGTGCCGGACATCTTGTCGACAGCCGCGCGGTGGCGAAGGTGGACCGCCTCTTGGCCAATAGCTCGAACCGGCCGCTGACCTGGGTGAAACGGGGGCAGCCTTGGTTGCAGTTCTGGTTGCATTCACCTCCGTTCAGCAGCGTCCAGAAGCCTCTGGCCGGACCATTCCACCGCAGGTCAGGACACTCCTGATCACTCCCGAACCCCCGGACGAACATTTGGAAAGCGTGTTGGGGGCAACCCCTCACGAGTTCGAATCTCGTATCCTCCGCAGCCGCTGACCAGCGGAAACGAGGGCCCCGACCAGATCTTGGTCGGGGCCCTCGTCGTGTTGTGATCTCAGTTGCCATTCCCTCCCACGGTTCCCCCGGCAGCCACAGCAGTCGAGTAGCCGGCCCGGCACGTAGTCCGCGGCCTCATCGCGCACACCGTCACCTACCTCCGCAGACCCCCGAGTGCCCTTCATGCGGGGCTGGCCATCACGGCCCGGGCTGCCACCAAAAAACACGGATCGTACTGCTGGGTAGCCACTTCAGGCGGCATGTCTCTCGAACGGGGAGGGCGCCTGGCCCGGCCGCTGGAGTGGCGACTAGGAAAGCAAGGCAGACGCCACTGGCTGGCAGCCAACGTTTCCCAGCGAGGGCCTCCACCAACGTTCCCCAAGGAGCGTGACTCCCTCTTGGTCAGCGCATCCCGGGCGCCTGCCGGAGTTCGCCGACGAGCTGAGGGGTGAGGAGCGCGCCGCCGCGATCGGAGAGGACGGCCATCTCGTAGCCGACCAGTCCGATGTCGCAGCCCTCCTCGGCGAGGACACCGAGGCAGGAGCCGTCGCGCATCTGGTTGACCATCATGAACCCATCGAGCATTTCGATCATGACGAGCTTCATGCCGCGGAAGCCGTGCGTCGTGGCGGCGTTCTGAGTGAGCGACGCGATGCCGGACACCACGGCGGCGAGGTGGTCGGCACGATCGCGGGTGAGGCCCTCGGAGGCCGCTATGAGGAGGCCGTCGGAAGAGACGGCAACCGCGTCGGTGACGCCGTCGGTGGTGCGGACGAAGTCGGAGACGAGCCAGGCGAAGTTCTGGTGCGCGGAGGTCACGAGTGGTTCCTATCTGGCTGCGGCGCGCGCGACGCCCGCCCGGAAGCCGTTGAGCATGGAGGAGACGTACTTCCGCCGGTCCGGCGGCGGGGCCTCGTCGGGGGCGAGGATCCGGGCGGGGAGGGTGACGAGAGCGGACACACCCCCATCGGGGGTGTCGGAGAGCAGGACCTCGACGCCGAGGCGGCGGGCGAGGCGGCCGACGACGTAGTGGCCGAGGTACCGGGTGGGTGCCACGAGAAACGCCTCCTCCCCGGCGATACGGGCGTTGGCGCGGTCGAGGTCCTCGGGGGACATGCCGACGCCGTGGTCGACGACGGCGATGCAGTACTCGTCGCCGTCCGCCCAGCCGTGGACGTCCACGGACTGCTCGGGCGGGGAGAAGGTGAGGGCATTCTCGACCAGCTCGGCCAGCAGGTGAGAGAGCTCGGCGACGGCGCGGCCGCTGATCCGGCGGGGCTCGATCTCGGCTATGGCGACCCGTCGGTACTGCTCGACCTCGCCCAGGGCGGACTGCACCAGTTCCAGACTGCTGGCGGTCGTGCTGCTGAACTGGGGGGTGCGTTCGTCGACGAGGACGAGCAGGCTCTCCGCGTTGCGGCGCATACGGGTCGCGAGGTGGTCGAGTTCGAAGAGCTCGGCAAGCGCCTCAGGGTCGAGCTCCTGCTGTTCGAGGGCCGTGATGAGGCTCAGCTGACGGCGGACGAGCCCCTGGTTGCGGCGGCCGAGGTTGGCGAGCGACTCGGTGGTGTTGCGGCGCAGTACGGCCTGCTCGGCGGCGAGTCCGATGGCGGTGCGCTCGACGTTGTGCAGGGCGGAGATGGCCCTCGTGATCTCCTGTGCACTGCTGGGCAGCCCCCGGTCCTCTTCGGGCGGGACGAGTTCGCCGGCCTGGACACGCGCCACGGTGTCGGGCAGGCGGCGCCGGGCGACGTCGTCTGCCTCGCGGGCGAGCGCGTCGAGGGGCCTGGTGATGGCGCGGCCGGCGAGGATCGCGGCGGCGACGAGGGCGGCGGCCATCAGCACGCCGAGGGCGATGTACCCGGCCAGGGCGGTGGCGGCGACGTCGCTGAGAGTTTTGGCGCGGGCCTGTACGTCGGTGTCGATCCGCTGCTGCGCCCGATACAGGGTGGCGTCAACGCGGCTCCCGTCGCGGGCGAACACTGCCGGGTCGGCGTGCAGCCGTGCCCCGTCGTGGGCCTTGAGGACCGCGTTCTCGAGGCTGTCGAGGCGCTGGATCACGGGCGAGGAGAAGATCTTCGTCACGTCGTCGCGCTGGGACGGAGTGGCGAGCTTGAAGAAGCGGCCAATTGCGGACAGGCGCGCAGCCCGCGCTTCGACGAAGTCGAGGAAGCTCGACCCCTTGAAGGAACCTGCGGCCAGAACGCCGGCGAGCAGGCTGCCTTCCTGGCTCTGGGCTTCCTTCGCCTCGGCGAGCGCCCCGAGGGCGGCCAGGTCGTCGCGCAACAGCCGGTCGCCGCGGGTGGTCTTGTCCGCGGCGGGGTCGGCGGCATTGAGCGCGCCGATCACGTCGGTGTAATAGCTCTGGGTCTTCTTGCGGTCGGCCGTGCCCGAGTCCACGGCGGTGCGGATCGAGTCGAGCTTCCCGAAGCGGCTCATCGCGCCGGCCGCGAGCGGCTCGTCACGCAGCTGACGGCGGAAGTCGTCGACCTGCTCGCGCTTGCCGGTGAGCTGTGTGCGGTAGCTGTTGTCGCCGGCGAGCAGGCCGTAGGTGAGGATGCGCTCTGTCTGCAGGTTGTGCGCGAGAGCCTGGATGCGCAGGCTCACCCCGATCTGCGACCTGGTGTCACGCGCGTCCTGGTACGCGTGGAGCTGGTTGTTGACGGCCACGCCGACCATCACCAGCAGCAGACAGGTCGGTACGGCGAGGATGAGCGCCATGCGTCCGCGGATGGTGCGCCAGCCGAATGCGTTGCCCATGGTCTGCGCCCAACGGCCTCGGACGGAAAACCTCATCTGCGACTCCCGCCTCGTCGGCCTCATCGACGGTCAGACATTAGCGATCTGCCCCTTTTAACTGGGTTTCTTTCGCGTAACGTATCGGACTCAGCCGTATCACCCTATTAATCCGTTGAGTGCCTGAATCGTTGCATGACCGGCCTTTCGGTAGCAGGCGGGCGGGCGGCGCAGGTGCCTCGCGCTCGGGGGGGGCACAGTGCCCACAGTCCCTTGGCCAGGGTGGGCAGGCCGCTGGTCTTGGGCGCCGCGAGGTCGGAGTGCGTTCCACCACAGCCGAGGAACTCATGAGGCCGCTCGCCGCGCCCGCGGTCAGGACCCCATCGCCACAGGCATGCAGCGAACGCGCCCTCTGCCAGTGATCAGCGGTCACGCGTCGAGTGCGCCCCGGCCCGAGATGCCCCGAGGCGGCTCTCCACGTGCCATCAGGCCAGCGGGCAGCCCAGGGCCAGGGCGGCCTTGCGGAACGCCGGCAGACGGTCGGGGAGACCGCGAGGTGGCGCTCACCGATTCGGGTACACAGCACGCGCAGGCGGCGGTCACTGATGATGAGGGCTGCCAGTGCCTCGTCCGCGCACTCGATGAGATGGGTCTGCCCTGTATCGCGGATTCGGCCGGCGCGGCGGCCGGTGTCGTCGAGCAGGGTGGTGACGGTCTGGGGCACGGGGTGCGAGGCAGCCTGGTGCAGGTAGCCACGGAGCTCGTCGAGGGTGTGCCCGCGGTCGAGGGCGTGCAGAAGACAAGCGCTGGTGAGCGTCCAGAAGGAGTGCGTCGGCGGAGGGCAGCCCGTCGATGGCCACGATGTCGAAGTTCGCCAGGACCGTGGCCCTGCCCGTCGGGACGGCCGAGGCGGGGGCCTGGGCAGGGGCGTAGTCGCCCGTGAGGCCGACGGCGTGGGCGCCCAGGGGATCGAGGCGGAGTGCAGACAGGCCGTCGTAGCGGCTGAGCTGGTCGAGGTAGTCGTCGCCCCAGTTGTCCCGGTAGTGGTCGAGGACGCCCGCCGGGGGGGAGGTTACTCGATGTCGATGAGGCCGAGCGTGGCGGCGTACTCGAAGAGCACCGCCAGGGTGTACCGACCCTGCGGGAGGGACCGGCCGTGGTGGCCGTCGTAGCCGGGGCTTCGGTATTGCGGATCCTCCGGATACAGCTTCCACAGGGCGCGTTCACTGCGGTTGGACGACTGGATCAAGACGGGCCGCGCGCATGTCCGTGAACAGGCCGTCGATGGGCACGCTGCTGGTCGAGTGGGCGAAGGCGACAAGACTGCTGCGGATCGCGGGCGGGCGCCTGTTGCCGGTGAAGAAGAACGCCAAGCTGCTGGACCGCCCCCACGAACTGTGTGGCGCGCTGCCGCACATCGGCCAGGCGTGACGGTCTCCGGCTGGTTGCAATCCCTGCTCTCGCACGCGTACGACCGCGGACTCTGCTGCAGCATGACGCATCTGCCGGGCCGGACCGTCCTCGACGACCGTGGCCTGGAGACTCGCGTCCCGCTGCCGGCCGGTCAGCGCGTGGCGATCCACGCGCTGCGGCCCGGCGAGCGGCCCCGGAAGTACGAGGAATGGCCTCTGTTCGACGTGGAACCCCCCAAGCCCGGCAGGTCTCCGGTGGCTGAAGGGCGTGGGAGGTGCCCCCAGCTCCACCAACCTCGCGCTGCTGCACGGCCCGGCGTGGGGTCTGCGGTTCGCCGAGGCCTACGAGGAGGCCGGCGGGGCGCCGGCAGCCGCCGCGAGCGAGCGGCTTCACCGGCGGCTGCTGGACGCCCTGGCGTTCGCTGCGGCGGTGCAGTGGGTCGCGCGGCCGTGGCAGGAAGCAGGCGGCCCGAGCTGACGACACGAGCCGTGGAGAAGCGGCTCGACGCCTACGACACGTCCTGATGGACGCCCTGGGCCGAGCCGCCCTCCAACAACCGCATCAGCCCCTCACCCCACCCGGTACCCCCGGATCACCCGGTACTCCACCGCACCCCCATCCGCGAACGCGGCACTCGCCCGCAGCGACACGTACGCCCCGGGCACGGGCCGTCCGGGCAGCGGCATCAGCCACGCGTCCCGTCCGGTCTTCGCCAGGCGCGCCTCCCGCCAGCTCTTCCCGTCGTCGTACGACACCTCGACCGACACCGAACGGACGGCCGAAGCAGCCGCCCCCGGCTGCCGTACCAGCCGCATCGGGACGACCGGCAGGCCGCCCGTGTTGTTCTGGTCGACGACCGGCGCGAAGTCGAACGCCGACAGGCCGAGTGCCGTTTGTCCGCCGCTGACCTCGCCCGAGCGGAAGGTCCAGGAGCCTCTGACGCTCGTACCGAGCCCGAAGTTCCCGCCCTTCGCACTGCGTTCGGCGGAGTACTCCAGACGGTAGGTCGACTCGGCCGCCGGGACCGTGCCCGAGGCGTCCGTCCACGGGTAGTCCAACTCCACGAGTTTCCGGTCGCCGTAGTAGAAGGCGACCCTGCTCGTGTCGTACGCCGAGTAGCCGGTGTGGCCGGACTGGTCGCCTGCCATCGGGACGTTGAAGGACAGCCGGTTGCCGTCACGGGCGACGATCGTCGTGCGGTTGAAGCGCGGGCCGGGTACCGCCTTCTGCCAGTCCACCGCGTAGCGCTTGCCGGGCTTGAAGGTCTCGTAGTCCGTCAGGAACTGTGTCTGGAAGGTGCCGTCGGCCGCGTACTGGTTGTAGCGCGTCTCCCACATCGTGTCGGCGGCCTTGTAGTAGACGGTCCGGGAGGGGCCCGGGGTGTCGAACCAGATGGCACCCGCCGACAGCGCGCTGCCGCCCTCCGGCGGGAAGCCGAAGTTGTGCGTGAAGGCCCTCGACCGCCCTTCCGCGTTCACCGAGTAGTACCGCTGCTTCACCGTCGCCAGTTCGCTCTGCCGCACCACCCGGCTGAAGTTCGTCGGCAGGTGCCCCCGCTCGAACCACACCAGCACGTATTCGTACGGCGAGTCGTCGTACGTGCCGGCCGCGTTCTTCTTCGCCCAGAAGCCGCGTACGTCCGCCACCAGCGCGCCCTCGCCGGGGCCCACGTCGTCACCCAGCGCGGCGGTGAACAGTTTGTCGTAGGAGTCGGCGATGGCCCGCATGCCGAAGCCCATCCCGTTGGTGAGTCGGCGGTCGAAGCCGACCGCCGCCAGGCGCAGACTCGCGTCCTTGCGCGGGAGGGTCGCCGAGACCGGTGTGCCCTTGCGCGCGTCGAGGACGATCTCGCTGTCGCCGGTCACCGTGAGGGTGGGGCGGACCAGCAGGGTCGTACTGCCGTCCGATGATGTGACGACCGACGCGTTCACCGTGTAGCGGCCTGCCGGGAGGGCCACCGTGTCCGAGCCCGAGGGGTACACGAAGCGGTAGACCGACCCGTCCAGGCTCGTGATGTCGGTCCAGTAGTCGGTGGCCGGGTTGCCCGCGCGGTCGATGACCTTGACCGTCAGGTTGTGGGTGGGCGTGGCCTTGGTGACGGTCAGGGGTACACGGACCGAGGTCTTGGTGGTCGCGTCCGTGCCGACCAGCGCGCCCTGGAACACCCCCGTACCGCTCTGTACGCGCGTGTCGGCGGTGACCGTCACCTCGACCGATCCGCCCGCCGGTACGGTCGCGCGCTCCGGGCTGACCGTGAACATGCCGGCCGGGGCGGGCGAGTCGCCCGGTCCGGACACCCGCGCCGCCAGGTCCAGGGTCACCGGATCCTTGCCGTCGTTCCGGTACGTCACCGTCCTGACGACCGGTATGTCGTCGTCCGCCGGGGCGGCCTGCGTGCCCAGGGGCAGGGACGTCGGCGTGGCGAGGACCGACTGCTGGACGGCCCTGGCGACGTCCACCCGGCCCGCACCCTGCGCGTTGACGTTCGCGCCGGGGGTCGGCGTCGCCGAGGCCATCAGGGCCGCCTTCAGCTCGGCCGCCCGCCAGTCGGGGTGCTGCTCGGCGAGCAGGGCCGCCGCTCCGGCCACGTGCGGGGTGGCCATGGAGGTGCCGGAGAGGGAGGTGTAACCGGGCTCGACCTCGATGTACTCGCTGCCCGCGTGCGCGGCGCGGGCGGCGACGATGTCGACGCCGGGTGCGGTGATCTCCGGCTTGATCGCGCCGTCCTCGCGCGGGCCACGGCTGGAGAAGGACGCCATCACGTCCTGCTTGTCGACGGCGCCCACGGAGAGCGCGGCGTCCGCCGTGGACGGGGAGTCGACCGAGCCGTCCGCGCCGCCGTCGTTGCCGGCGGCCACCACGAAGAGGGCACCGGTCTTCGCCGTCAGTCTGTTGACGGCCTCCTCCAGCACGTCCAGACCCGGGGTGTCGTCACCGGCGAGGCTCATGTTGATCACTCTGGCGCGAGGGGCGGCCCACTCCATTCCGGCCAGGATCGACGAGTCGGCGCAGTCGCGGTCACTGCACACCTTCCCGACGATCAGCGAGGCCCCGGGCGCGACTCCCTTGTACTTGCCGCCGCCGCCGGCCACCGTCGACGCCACGTGCGTGCCGTGCCCGACGTTGTCGTCGGTGTCGGGCGCGTCCGTGAAGTTCACGGCCTCCGTGACCCGTCCGGCCAGGTCGGGGTGCGTCGCGTCATACCCGGTGTCGAGGACCGCGACGGTCACGCCGCGCCCGTCGTAGCCCGCCTCCCAGGCCGTCGGCGCACCGATCTGCGGCACGCTCCGGTCCAGGGCGACCTGCCGTTTCCCGTCCAGCCAGAGCTTCGCGACACCGCTAGCGGCGCGCAGTCCGGTCGTACGGCTGCCCGCGGTCACCGCTTCCCAGAAGGCGCCCGCCGTCTCCTTGCCCACGGCCACCGCGGCGCCGTCGACGGCGGGCAGGGCACGGGTCACCCGTGCTCCGTCCGCGGCGCGCAGGCTGCGGTTGCCGAGCGCCGCGTCGGTGTATGTCACGATCACGGGCAGTTCGGCCGTACTGGCGTCGTCGTACCCGGCCGCGACCAGTTCCGTCACGTCGAACAGCCGCTGGTCCACCTGACCGCCGGTGACCAGGCGCAGGGCGTCGTTCGGTACGACGTACTGGTGGCCGTCGCGCTCGAACTGCTGGAAGCCCGTCGCCTCGCGGCCCGCTGCGGGCTCGATGGCGACACCGGCGCCCGACAGGTCCACGCGGTCGCCGGTGACGAGGGTGACGCGATGGGTGGTGGCGGTGGTGGCATCCTGCGGTCCGGTTCCGCGGGTCCAGGTGGGAACAGCTACGGTGTCCGTCGCGCCGGAGGCCGGCGTGGCCGCCGCGACTCCCTGCACCAATAAGGCGGTTACCAGTGCGCCGGCCAGTTTTCGAGACATGCGGGACATACGGCCTCCCCTTCGCCGGTGGTGACTCCGGTTGCGGTCGACTGTCCCGCCGGACGCGATCTTCCGGGTACTCCCAATGGCTCATAACATCGCGCTATGGACCTGGAGTTCCGCCACTTACGCGTCCTGAACGCGATCGCCGAAGCCGGCTCCATCACCCGTGCCGCGGCGGCCCTCGGCTTCACCCAGCCCGCCCTGACCGCCCAACTCCAGCGCATCGAGCGCACGTTGGGCGGTTCGCTGTTCGTACGCGACGGCGGCGGCTCCCGGCCCACGGCGTTCGGCGCGATGGTGCTGGCGCACGCGCACGGCATCCTCACGGCCCACGAGGACCTCATGCGTGACGTACGGCAGCGGGGCCCCGAGGACTCCGACCTGACCGCCCTGCGGCTCGGCTCGCTCCCCGGCCCCCTCACCGCCCTACTGGTGACCACCGCGCGGCAACTGCTGCCCCGGGCCGAGATCACCCTGCACACCTGCGACACGGAGGAGGAGCAGCTCGAACTGCTCGCCACCGGGCGGCTCGACTTCGGCCTGGTCGTGGACTACCCGGAGTACGAGCTGGCGTTACGCCCCGGGCTCAGCGACGCCCTCCTCGCCGTGGACCCCGTCTTCGTGCTGATCTCCGAACGGCACCCGCTCGCCGCTCGCTCCGACCTCCCTCTCTCGGCCCTCTCCGGCGAGGCCTGGCTCGTCGGAGAGAACAAGGACGTACGGATGCGAGCGCAGTTCCGGGCCGCCTGCCGACGGGCCGGGTTCGTCCCGCGCCGGGTGCAGCGGCTAAGCGCGAGCGTGGTGTTCCCACTGGTCGGGCAAGGGCACGGGGTCGCTCTCGCGCACCCGCTGGTGACCGAGCGCGAGGGTGTCGTCGTACGACCGCTGGCCGGGGAACCGATGGGTGTGCGGCAACGGCTGGTGTGGGCCGCCGGCAGTCCCCTCGCCGAGCACGCGCCCGCGCTGCAGGACGCGCTCACGAAGGCGTACCGGACGGAGGTGCGGCGGGCGGGGGTCTACCGGGAGTGGCTGGAGGGGAGGGGGCTGCTGCCCCCACCCCTCTGACCCTCTGAGCAAGCGCTCAAGAGGCACGGCGACAACGGGCTCGCGGGCGCAAGCGCGCGGATGCAGCGGCATCCGCCGTGTCACCGTGATGCGTGTGGTGTCAGCCATAGCTGTAGGCATACTGCGGTATGAAGCCACGTGCTCTCTGTTTGCCGCATTCGGTCCGGTCGGCGGCAGGGCCTCTTCGATCAATGCCTCCAGCGCGGCTGGGTCCCAGGTGCTCAGCGGCGTATCCGTCGTGGCGCCGTCGCCGGCGGTCAGGCCAAGGCCCACGGTTGCCAGAGTGTGACGTTGCCTGGTGGGGTTCGGTAGTGAGCGGGCCAGGGGAGGGTCCGGCAAGCGACAGGGCGGAAGAGAGTGGCACGAGTCGTCGTACGAGAGCCGAGTACGGGCGCGAGCGCACCGCCGCCGGCCCGGCAGGAAACATCCGCCTTCGTGAGGGAGCTGCTCGACGCCGGCTGGGCGGCTGTGTTCCTGCCCGGTGAGCCCGCCCGCGATGGGCGGCTGCTGCTGTGGAAGCCGACCGGGGCAGCAGCCGGAGGCAGTATGGCGCCCACCGGCCTTGAGACCGAGGCTGTGGAGCTGGTCCTGCCGCACGGCCGCTCGGTCAGGCGGCGCAGGGTCGAGGGTTACGCGGTGCCTGTCGCCGTCGCTGTCTCCGCCCTGGCCGATGCGGAGCCGACGCATCCCTCCGGCGCCGCCTGGCAGGCCGCCATGCGCTTCGCGCTGCGGCTGCTCGCCGACGGCCGCCTCCACCCGGCCCTCACCCCCGCCGGTTACGACACCTGGCAGGTGGGTCCATGTACCGCCGCCCAGCGCCGGACGCTGGAGGCCCTGGCCGCCGCCTTCCCGCCGCACGCCCACTGCCTGCCCGAGCCCGGCCCTGCGCCGGTACGGATCGCCGAACCGGCTGCGCTGGTACGCCAGTTCTGCAACGCGGTCGCCGATGATCTGGTCCGCACACCGGCCGCGCCGCTCGCCATGGGAGCGCTGCCGTACGCCTGGCGCGAGGCCCGTGCCGTGCCCACCTTGCGTGAATGGGCCGAGGAAACCCAGGCAGCGCTCACCGCCGAGGTCAGTGTCTCCCTGCGCGTCGACGTGCCCGAAGGACGCCGACGGCAGTTCCGGGCCGTCCTGCAACTGCACACCGCGGCGGACCCGGCGCTCGTCATCGAGGCCGCACAGCTGTGGAGCGAGCCGACCGAAGTGGAGCGGCTGCTCGGCCCGCGTGCCGAGACCGAGACCCTCCTCGCCCTGCGTCGCGGCGCCCGCGCCTGGCCCCCGTTGCGGAGGCTGCTCGACGATGCAGCTCCCGAACAGCTCCGGTTGACCGACGACGAAGCCTTCGAACTCCTTGGGGACGCCACGGACGCGCTGCGCGCGGCCGGTGTCGACGTGCACTGGCCGCGCGAACTGGTCAAGGCACTCACCGCGACCGCGGAGATCGGGCAGCGCACCGCCCCCGGTTCCACCGCGGTTGGCCTGCTGGACACCGAGGCTCTCCTCGAATTCCGCTGGCAGGTCTCCCTTGGCGGCGAGCCGCTCACCGAGGCCGAGATGGATGCCCTCGCAGAGTCACGCCGTCCCCTCGTCCGGCTCCGGGACCAGTGGGTGCTCGCCGACCCGAAGCTGGTGGCCCGCGCCAAGCGCCGCCGGATGGAGCCGCTCACCCCCATGGAGGCGTTGAACGCCGCGCTGACCGGCGAGGCCGAGCGGGACGGTAACCGGGTCCCCTGTGCGGCGGTCGGTGCGCTCGGCGACTTGGTCGCTCGTATCCGCGACCCCGAGTCCAGCACCTCCGTGCCCCAGCCCGCCGCTCTCCGGGCCACGTTGCGCGAGTACCAGAAGCGGGGCCTGGCCTGGCTGGCCGAGATGTGCGCACTCGGCCTCGGCGGCTGTCTCGCCGACGACATGGGCCTGGGCAAGACCATCACCTTGCTCGCTCTGCACCTGCACCGCCAGAGCGACCCCACCACCGCGGGCCCCACCCTTGTCGTCTGCCCGGCCTCCCTGCTCGGCAACTGGCAGCGCGAGGCCGCCAGATTCGCACCGTCCACCCCCGTACGCCGTTACCACGGCGGCGACCGCCACCTGGGGGACCTCGCCGGCGACGAGATCGTCCTGGTCACCTACGGGGTGCTGCGCCGCGACCGCGAAGTGCTTGCCGAGCCGGCCTGGTCGCTGGTGGCCGCCGACGAGGCCCAGCACGTCAAGAACCCCTACTCCGTCACTGCCCGCGAACTGCGCGCCCTGCCCGCCCGCGCCCGCGTCGCTCTCACCGGCACCCCCGTGGAGAACAACCTCTCCGAGCTGTGGGCCCTGCTCGACTGGACCACCCCCGGGCTCCTCGGCACACTCACCGCCTTCCGTGACCGGCATGCCCGCGCCATCGAGGCGGGCGAGGATCCCGAGGCGGCCGAGCGCCTGTCCCGTCTCGTACGTCCCTTCCTGCTGCGCCGCAAGAAGTCCGACCCCGGCATCGCGCCCGAACTGCCGCCCAAGACCGAGACCGACCGCGTCGTCCCGCTGACGGCCGAGCAGACCAGCCTGTACGAGGCACTGGTCCGCGAGACCATGGCGAAGATCGCGGAGTCCGAGGGCATCGCCCGGCGCGGTCTGGTGCTCAAGCTGCTCACCGCGCTGAAGCAGATCTGCAACCACCCCGCCCAGTATTTGAAAGAGCACGGCCTACGCCAGTCCACTCCCCTGCGGGGCCGCTCCGGCAAGCTCGACCTGCTCGACGAACTTCTCGACACCATCACCGCCGAAGGCGAATCCGTGCTGGTCTTCACGCAGTACAAACAGATGGCGGCTCTGCTGGAGAAGCATCTCGCCGAGCGCGGCGTCCCCGCTCTCTTCCTGCACGGTGCCACCCCCGTCGCGCGGCGCGAGGAGATGGTGGATCGCTTCCAGCGCGGTGAGGTGCCGGTGTTCCTGCTGTCGTTGAAGGCGGCGGGCACCGGACTCAACCTCACCCGCGCCACTCACGTCGTGCACTACGACCGCTGGTGGAACCCGGCCGTCGAGGACCAGGCCACCGACCGCGCCTACCGCATCGGCCAGGACAAACCCGTCCAGGTGCACAAACTCCTCGCGGAGGGAACCGTGGAGGACAAGGTGGCGAAGCTGCTCGAAGCCAAGCGCGCCCTCGCCGACGCCGTCGTCGGCTCCGGCGAGGCAGCCCTCACCGAACTGTCCGACGCCGAACTCGCCGAACTCGTCGCCCTGGGAAGGCAGTCATGAGCCCCGCCGTCCCCGGCCCGCGCCGTGCGCCCGCCCGGGGCAAGCGGGCCTTCGCCGCGACCTGGTGGGGCCAGGCATGGGTGGCCGCCCTGGAGGGCTCCACTCTGGACGCCGGACGGCTCTCGCGCGGACGAACCTACGCCCGCAAAGGCATGGTCGGCCCGGTCACCATCGTTCCGGGCCAGGTCAATGCCGCTGTTCAGGGCAGCCGCCCGCGCCCGTACCACTCCTCGGTCCACCTGCCCGTTCTCACCGACCCTCAGTGGGACACCCTGCTCGACACGATCGCGGCCCGCGCCAGGCATCTCGCAGCACTTCTCGACGGCGAGATGCCCGCCGAACTCGTCGACGACGCCCGCCAGGCAGGCGTCCCCTTCCTCCCGCAACCCAGCGAACTCGACCCCGAGTGCTCCTGCCCCGACTGGGGACACCCCTGCAAGCACGCCGCCGCGCTCTGCTACGCCATCGCCGCCACCATCGACGCCGACCCGTTCGTGCTCTTCGCGCTGCGCGGCCGCGGTCGCGAGGAGGTTTTCGCCCGGCTGCGCGCACTCCGTACGGCAGCGCAGAAGACCGCCGCCGCACCGGAGCCGGCCGGCATCCCGGCCGCCCTCGCGTACGCCCACTGGGCCGAAGAGCCCCCCGAACTGCCCGAACTCCCGGAACCCGCCGCCCACACCACGGCACTGCCCGTCGCCCCGCCCCCCGGCACCGGGCTGGCCGCCGCGGACCTGGAACGCCTCATGGCCGACGCCGCCGCGCGCGCCGCCCGGCTCATCGCGGGCGACACCGCCGACCTGCATCTGACTCAGCACCAGGACGCCGTCCGCATCTCCGCGAGCGACCCCGGACCCGAGTGGTTCCACCACCTGATCCAGAACACCGGCGCCGACCTCACTGCCTTCGCACGCCTCACCCGCGCCTGGCGCCACGGCGGCCCCACGGGCCTAACCGTCGCCGAACAGCCCCACAGCCCCGACCCAACGGTGATGAAGGCCACCCGCGCCGCCTTGGAGACGGCCCTCGCCGAGATGACCGACTCCCCCACTCACCTCAGAGCCTGGCGCAACCGCCTCACCCTCACCCACCATGGCATCCAGCTGCGCCTGGGCCCCGACGCCCGCTGGTACCCCTACCTCCAGGGCGACGACGGCGAATGGTGGCCCGCAGCACCAGCCGACACCGACCCGGTCACCGCGCTCACCGCGGCCTGGTCGCAGAACGGGGAGTAAGGAGGCGATTCCCCGCCGACCAGGAGCCACGAGCAGAAGCTGCGCCAGTGCCTCAGGGGGCACGATGTCGAAGGGCCCCACCGTTCGCGGTGGGGCCCTTCGACATGGAGCGGTCGAATTTTGGGGTTGCGTCCGCCGAATGGTATCGGTGGCGATAGTATCTCTGTCGATACTATCGCCACCGGGAGGCTTGCCGTGCGTCGTTTCATCGGGCGGGATCGCGAGCTGAACGTGCTCGGCAGCGCCTTGCGGGCGGTCCACGATGCCGTCGGGGCGGTGAAACCGGGGCAGTGCGTCCTCATGCGGGGAAGGCGGCGGGTCGGAAAGTCCAGCCTCGTCGAGGAGTTCCTCCGGCGTACCGGGACGCCGTACCTCTTCTTCACCGCTGCGGGCGGCACGGCGGAGGACGAGCTGACGGAGCTGCTCGACGCCGTCGCCAGATCCACCCTGCCGGAGCGGGCACTGTTCGCCGAGGAGACCCCGACGCAGTGGAACGCGGCCTTGCGGCTGCTCGCGGAGATCCTTCCCGACGACAGCCCGAGCGTGGTGGTCATCGACGAGGTTCCGTATCTCATGGACCGCATCGACGCCTTCGAGGGCATGCTCCAGCGGGCATGGGACCGGCTGCTCGGCCGCAAGCCGGTCCTTCTCCTCCTGGTCGGGTCCGATCTGTCGATGATGGAGGCGCTGAACAGCTACGACCGTCCCTTTCACCAGCGGGGGCGGGAAATGATCGTCGGGCCTCTGAACCCCGCCGACATCGGCGAGATGCTCGGTCTGTCTCCGGCGGCTGCGTTCGACGCCGCGCTGATCACGGGAGGTCTCCCCCTGATCTGCGCCGAGTGGCGGGCTGGAGCGGACCACTGGGAATTCCTCCGCGAATCGCTGGACAACCCGATCTCGGCGCTGCTGGTGTCGGCAGAGCGATCGCTCGCGGCGGAGTTCCCGCCCCAGGCGATGAGCAGGGAGGTACTGCGGGCCATCGGATCCGGAGAGCGGACCTTCACCAACATCGCGCGCGCGGCCGGCGGCATCGCCCACACCACTCTCACCCGAGCCACTGACGTCCTGACCGGGAAACGGGTCGTGGCCGCCGAACTGCCCCTCTCGCTGAGGCCGTCGAAGGAACGCCGCTACCGGGTGGCAGACCCCTACCTGCGGTTCTGGCTCGCGTTTCTGGATCCGCACATGGCGGAGATCGAGCGGATGCGGGGAGATCTGACCCTGAGCCGGATCAAGGAGCAGTGGACGAGCTGGCGGGGCCGCGCGATCGAGCCCCTGGTGCGGGAATCCCTCGCCCGCCTCCTGCCGGACGGACTCCTGCCCGCCGCCCCGGCGATCGGCGGGTACTGGACCCGCGGCAACGACGTCGAAATCGACTTGGTGGGCGCCGACCGGCAACCGGTGGCCAAGGAGTTGCTCTTCCTCGGCTCGGTCAAGTGGCTGGAGAACTCCGCGTTCGGCGGCCACGACCTGGCCGCACTGCACAAGCACCGGGCGGCGATCACCGACGAGCCGGTACCGCTCGTCGCGGTCTCCCGCAGCGGAATCGGCTGTTCCGGCCTTCAGGCGATGTACGGCCCCGAGGAGCTGCTCAGCGCTTGGCAGAGGGCATGACGAAGGGCCCCACCGCTGCACAGCAACGGGGCGGGCTCTCCGGATCGGGCTGCCTCTGCAAGCATGCTGCGATGAACACCGACGGCAACGAGGGCAACGAGAGCCGGCAGCAGGACGGCTACTGTCATGTGGCACTTCGGGTCGGCGTTGCCGGTTCTGGCGGGTCGGTGCTCGAGACGGTTCCTGCCAGGACGGTCGGTCCTTGCATCTATGAACTGACGGGTAGCCCCGGCATGGTCGAGGGCTGCGCGGCGGGGGACGTGCTGAAGATCGATGCCGATGGCGTGTTCCAGGTCGAGCGGCGAGGACCGAATCTGTGCGTCCAAGCATTCGGCGAGCCGCCCTTCGCCGCGGAATCGCTGGACTCCCTGGTCAGCGCCTTCGCCCCGCTCGGTGGCCTGGTGGAGGCGCCTGCCGACCGGCGCTTCATCGTGGTGACCGTGTCGGCCGCCGCCGGTTTCCCCGCCGTCGAGGCCGTCATGGAAACGTGGGCAGCAGGTGTGGGCGTGCTGGTCGAATGGGGGTTCAGCAATGTGTTCGGACCGGACGGAGAGCCGCTGAACTGGTGGCAGGAGCCTGGGGCAGGACCGGGCGTGGTGGCTGACACCGGCGGGTGTCTCGGTGTGTGATGACGGCTCGCCGTCGCGCGCCCGACTTCTCGGTGGGGCGGCGACGGCGAGGCGTATGGGAAGGCGGCCGTGACAGGGCCTAGCGGGTGCGGTCGGTCGGGAGGGTCAGGAGGGTCAGGGACAGGGCGAGGACGGTCAGGCCGGTCCAGGAGGCGGCCGGGAGGCGTTCGTCGAGGACGGTGACGCTCAGGACGGCGGCCACCGCGGGCTCGGCCAGGGTCAGGGACGTGGCCGCCGACGCGGACGTACGGCGCAGTCCGTGGCCGAAGAGGCGGTAGGCGAGGTAGACGGTGAACAGGGCGAGGTACACCGTCACGGCCGCGCCCCGTGGCGTGGCGATCCAGCGCAGGTCCACCGACCACAGCAGCGGCAGGACCAGCAGCCCGGCCGCGCCGAACAGTACGCCCATCACCGCGTCGGAGGAGTGCCCGCGGGTGATCAGGCTGCCGCCGATCAGGGAGTAGACGGCGTAGGACAGTCCCGCGCAGGCGGCGAGAGCCACGCCGGTCAGGTCGATCGGCGTGCCCGCTCCGGTGAACTCGGGGCCCAGCACCAGCAGGGCGCAGCCGAGCACGGCCGCCGCGGTGGCGGCCGTCCAGCGCGCGGTCGGGCGGGCCCGTCCGGTGAGCCAGGACAGCAGCCCGGCGAAGACCGGCGCGCTGCCGAGGGCGATCACGGTGGCGACCGCGACCCCCGTCCGGGCCACGGCCGGGTAGTAGGTGACCGGGTAGCCGGCCACCGCCAGCGCGCCCAGGACGAGCAGCCACCGCTCGCGCCGTGTGCAGGCGGCGGGCAGGGAACGGGCGCCCCGGGAGGTGAGGACCAGCAGGATGCCGCCGAGGGCGAGACCGGCGGAGCCGATGGCCACCGTGGGCGCGCCGACGGGTGCCAGGGAGCCGGCGGTTCCGGTCGTGCCCCACAGCACGGCCGCGATCAGGATGGGTGTGGGGCCGCCGAGAAGGGCGGTACGAGAGAGGAGGGCGGTACGAGAGGGGCGTGGGCCGGCGTCGGACGGGCGCGCGGGGGTCAGGGGGGTGGTGCGGTTCGGCACAGTCGTGAACTTCCGTCGTCGAATGCGTCAGGGACTCAGGGACTGGATCCGCAACGGGCGCACGACAACGACCCCTGACCGAGCTCGGCTCGGTGGGGCCAGGAATCAGGAGGCCGTATCAGGCCGCCGGTGTCCGCGCCCGTCAGGCGCAGAGAGGCGGCAGAACGACGTGCCAGTAGGTGTTCACCCGGCCGAGGATACCGGGGACAGCTCGCGAGCGACCAGGACGGCGAGCGCCTGGCTGCCGGACCTGCCGGACCCACCGAACCCACCGAACCCGCCGGACCTGCCAGACCCGCCGAACCCGCCGGGCCTGCCAGACCCGCCGGACCTGCCGGACCTGCCGGACCCGCCCGACCCGCCCGACCCGCCCGACCCACCGAACCCGCCGGACCCGCCCGACCCGCCCGACCCACCGAACCCGCCCGACCCACCGAACCCGCCCGACCCGCCCGACCCGCCCGACCCACCGGACCCGCCGGACCCGCCGGACCCGCCGGGCGGAGGGTCGCCGACCTCGGGCCCCGTGTCCCCCGGGCGACGGCTGAATGAACCAGCCCACCGGCGGTTCGGCCGACATCAACCTCTTGTGGCGTCCGCCCACTGCGCGATCTCCGCGGCACCCCGACGGACAGCAAGTGCCGGGTCCCGGGCGAGTTGCCCGCAGACGGTCGCGACGTCCGGCGCACCGTCCAGTCCCACGAGCGCGTCATGCACCCCGGTCTGCATCCATTCGGCCTGGTTGTCGTCGGCCCCGGCAACCGCGAGGGCGATGAGCCTCACCGCGGCCACCGTCCCCACCCGGACCAGCGCCTCTGCCGTCCGCCGGGTCACCGCCGTGTCCCCGGCGTCCAGCAGCAGCCCCACCAGCGCCTCCGCCGCCTCGGGAACACCGGCGAAGGAAGCGAGGTCCTGCCCGGCACGAACACGTTGCGACCACGAAGGAGACGAAGCCCCGGCAAGAGCCGCTTCCCACCCACTCATCATCTCCGTCACGGCCCGACGGTCTCATGCCACACGACGAGGATCGAGCCCGGACCGAAGCCGCCCACGCGCTTGACGAAGGACGTGAAGGAGAACGGGGCCGCCGCCATCCGCCGGGCCCTCACCCCACCGACGCCGTAGTCCCCCGCGTCACCAGCCGAGGCTCGACGACGTCCTCCCCGGCCCCGGTGCCGCCCGCTTCCAGGCGGGCGGTGACATGGCTGATCGCGAGCCGGGCCATACGAGGGATGTCCTGGGCGACGGTGGTGAGGTCGACGTGGGGCAGACCGGCCAGGCGGCTGTCGTCGAAGCCGACGACCGAGATCTCGCCGGGGACGGCGACGCCCGCGCGGAAGAAGGTGCTGAGCGCACCCGTGGCGCACGCGTCGTTGAAGGCCAGGACGGCGCTCGGCCGGGGGGCGGTGGCGAGGAGTGCGGTCGCGGCGGCCGCGCCGTCCTCCGCGGCGATTCCGCCGGGCAGGATGCGGACGCGGTCGGCGAGGCCGTGGCGGTTCATGGCGGTGCGGTAGCCGCGGCGCCGTTCGGCCGCGCCCGGCGCCCTGCCGCCGTCGATGTGGACGATGGCGCGGTGGCCGAGGGCCACCAGGTGGTCGACGGCCTGGCGGGCGCCCTTGTCGTCGGCCGTGCGGACCACGTGGACGCCCGGGACCACCGGTCGCAGTCGCCGGGCCACGGAGACCAGCGGCAGGAGCGCGGCGAGTTCGCCGAGCCGTGCGGCCGGGGCCCGGGAGCCGAGCAGGATCAGCGCCTCGCAGCGGTCGCCGAGCAGTGACTCGACCGCCTGGCGCTCGCTGCGGCCGGCGGCGACCGGGCTGAGGGCGATCTGGTAGCCGACGGACTCGGCGGCGGCATAGAGGTGTTCGACCAGGTCGGTGTGGAACGGCTCCTGGATCTCGAACTGCACCCCGATCAGATGGGTGCGGTTGCTGCGCAGCAGACGGGCCCGGGAGTCGGGGCGGTAGCCGATCGCGCGGGCGGCTTCGAGGACGCGTTCGCGGGTGGCCGCGCTCGCTCCCTTCGCGCCGCGCATCACGATGGAGACCAGCGCCGTGGACACGTCGGCGCGGGCGGCGACGTCGGCGAGCGTCGGCCGACGGCCGTCGGGGAGCCCGGGGGGCGGTGGCACGGCGGCCCTCCCTCCTCGAGTACGCGGTCAGCGTGGGGGTGCGTGTGTGGGTGCGGGTGCGCGCGCGTGTGCGTGTTCGGGTGTGGTGCGTGTGCGCATGCGCTGTCAGCCGACGATCGTAGACGAAGGCGAACGCTCAGGTCAGACATACTGCAACGTTCTAGACCGGATGTCTTGACATGGCCGCCCGGGCCTGGCGTACTGACCGCGGAGTTCTAGAACGTTCTAGCTTTCCGAGATCTGAGCCGAGAGGGGCGAACGACGATGTTCACGCTGGCGGTCTGCGCCGAGATGGTCTTCCGGGACCTGCCCGTCGACGAGCGGGCCCGACGGATCCACGACGAGGGCTTCCAGGTCGAGATCTGGGACTGGACCCGGCACGACCTCGACGCCCTGGCCCGCACCCCGGCCGCGTTCTCCTCGATGACCGGTTACATCCGGGGCAGCCTCACGGACCCCGACGGCGCGGCCGAACTGCTGCGCACCGCGCGGGAGTCCGTCGACGCCGCCGAGCGACTCGCCTGTCCCCGCCTCAATCTGCACGGCACCGGTCTGGACGGTGAGGGTCTGCCCGTGGCGCCGGTGAAGGGCGAGCCCACCGAGGAGATGTGGGCCGCCGCCCGCGACACCCTGGGCCGGATCGCCGAGCTGGGCGAACGCGCCGGTGTCGTCTTCTGCCTGGAGAACCTCAACACGGCCGTCGACCACCCCGGGGTGCCGTTCGCGCGGGCGGCCGACACGCTGGCCCTGGTCGCGGCCGTGGACCGGCCGGGGCTGCGGATGAACCTGGACCTCTACCACGCGCAGATCGGCGAGGGGAATCTGATCGAGCTGGTCCGCCGGGCCCACGGCCTGGGGCTGATCGGCGAAATCCAGGTGGCCGACGTGCCGGGCCGGTGCGAACCCGGCACCGGTGAGATCAACTACCCGGCCGTCGCCCGCGCCCTGGCCGACCTCGGCTACGACGGCACGGTCGCGATGGAGGCCTGGGCCTCCGAGGACAGCGAGGCCGCCCTGCGCCGCTTCCGCACCGCGTTCACCGTCTGACGGGCGGTACGGACGGCTGGGCGCCGCAGAGCTGATCACGCCGTAACCCGCGAAGGCCAGCCGTAGCCCGCGAAGGCCAGTGGACGCCGAAGGGCCGCGCACAATGACGTGCGCGGCCCTTCGGTCCGTCGTGCCGTGTCTTGTCTGGGTCTATCTTGTCTGCCCTGTCTTGTCTGGGTCTGTCTTGTCTCGTCAGCGGACGATCTGTACGTCCTTCGTCACGCTCACCTGGTCGATGTCCGTCGCCCGGATCGTCGTCTTCATCTCCCAGATGCCCTCGATGGGCAGACTGACCTTGTCGGAGGCCCAGTAGCCGCCCTTGTCGACCAGCTTGGCGTCGAGCGGGCCGACGTCCTGGCTGGGGAGGGTGAAGGAGATCCGCAGCTCGGGGACGGTGACGAAACCGCCGTCGGGGCCGTAGACGACGGCCTGGAGGGTGTTGTCGCCGACCGTGCCGGGATCGAGGGTGACCTGCACCTTGCCGCGCAGTCCGGGCTTGCCGAGGTCGAAGGGGACGATCGTCACGGAGGCGACCGGCAGTCCGGCGGACTGCTGGGTCGTCGCCGCCTCGGCCGCCGCCCGGCCCGGCAGGGTGCCCGTCAGGATCGTCGTCAGGACGAGTACGACGACGGAGACGGCGACCTCCAGGAGGACCGACCGCCGCAGTGCGCGGCTGTGGGCGGACTCCGCCGGGGTGAGACGGGGTTCGGCGGACGCCGGTCGCTTCGGCTGCGGCACGGAATGCTCCGGGGACTCCATCACGGGCTGCTCGGCGGAATCCGGCGCCGCCTGCTCGCCAGAATCCCGCGTCGGCTGCTCGGCGGACTCCCGCGCCGACGTTCCGCCCACGGTGGCCTTCTCCAGAACCTTGGCCTTCACGACCTGGCTCTCCGTCGACACCGCCGTCTCCTCCACCGCCTCCTCCGTCCCCACCGTCTGTTCGGTCCGTTCCTTCTGCGGCCGCGTCCTCTCCGTCGTGACCTTCGTCTGTCTCGTCACCGTCGCCCGTGACCACGCCCCGGCCGCCAGCAGCACCGTCACCGCCGCCAGCTTGGCGAGGAGGACCCTGCCGTACGTCGTGTCCGTCAGCGCCGAGACCGAGCCGAGGCCCCGCCAGGACTGGTAGACGCCCGTCACCACGAGGACCGTGACCGAGATCCCGGCCAGCCGGGAGAAACGGGTGACCACGCGGGAGGGGACGGAGGCGCGGGGCAGCAGGGTGAGCAGGGCGACCAGGCCGCCCAGCCAGACCGCCATGGCGAGCAGGTGCAGTACCGAGGAGGTCATCGCCAGCGGGACCTGGATGCCGGCCGAGGCGTGTTCGGCGCCCGCCCAGGTCAGTGCGAGGCCCACCGCGAGGACGGCGCCCAGTACGAGGGCCGCCTTCGACGGCTCGGGGCGGCCGCGCTGTCGTAGGAGCAGGGCCACCGCCGCCGCGAGCAGCAGCAGGCGCGCCAGCAGGGCGAGCCCGGGGCGGCCCTCCACGGTGCGGAGCAGCCCGGAGGGGTCGAGCGCGCCCGCCGGGCCGGTGCCGGCCTCGTAGGGGGCGCGGAGGAAGAACAGGAACACCGTCGAACCGGCCAGCGTCCAGCCGCCGATCAGCAGCGGCCGGCGCAGCGGGCGGGTGTCCGGCGGGCGGCACACGGCGACGAAGGCCGCCGTACCGACGAGGAGGGCCGCGGCGATGTACGCGAGGTAGCGGCCGATGTTGTAGAGGCCGTCGGTCGCCGGGTCCTCGGTGGCGTCGGACGGCAGGACGGCCAGGGTCGGGGAGGCCTTGCCCACGGAGAAGGTGAAGGCGCCCGACACCGGGTGGCTGTCGGCCGAGACCACCCGCCAGGCCACCGTGAAGGTGCCGGTGCCGAGCTTCTTCGGCAGCTTCACCCGCACGCTGTCCGAACGGCCCGTCACATGCCCCGCCTCGCCCAGCTTCACCCGCTGGTTCTCGGGGTCGAGGAGGCGGAAGGAGTCGTCGAGGAGGCCTACCGACTCGGTGAAGGTGAGGGTGATGCTCCGGGGACTGTTCTTGACGACGCTTCCGTCGACGGGGTCGGTGGAGCGGAGGGCCGCATGCGCCGAGGCCGGTCCGCCGCCGAGGAGGAGCAGGACCAGCACGGTGCCCAGCAGCACCAGCCCTTGAAGTCTCCTTCGTCCACTGCCGTGTCGTCCGCCATCGCGCCCTTCGCTCACGTCACCGCTCCGAACCACCCGGATTGCCCGGGACTCGAGTCTCGTGTGCTCGGGGATACATACGGATGGACACGGCATCCTTCTCACCCACTCGGCCCTCTACCAGGTCGGCCGGGCCGACACCCCGCCGTCCACCACCAGGTCATGGCCGGTGATCCAGGACGCCAGCCGTGAGGCCAGGAAAACACAGGCGTCGCCGACGTCCTCCGGGCGGCCCAGCCGGCCGACCGCGACCGCGTCCCGCCACCGCCGCACCCCCTCCGGCCAGGCCTCGGCGAGGCCCTCACGGTCGATCAGTCCGGGCGAGACCGTGTTGACGCGGATGCCGTGGGGGCCGTACTCCAGCGCCGCGGCGCGCGCGTGCATCACGACGGCGGCCTTGGCGGCGGCGTAGTGGGCGTGGCCCTCGGCGGGCATCCGGGCCTCCACCGAGGCGATGTGCGTGACGCTGCCGCCGCCCCGCTCCCGCATGACCTCGGCCGCCGCCTGCGTGACGGCGAACACGCTGGTCAGATTGGTGTCGACGACCGCCCGCCAGTCCGCCACCGGCATCCCGGGCAGCGCCCGCACCGGCTGTACGCCCGCGTTGTTCACCAGCGCGTCGAGCCGGCCGCCGCCCCACTCGGCGGCCCGCGCCACCAGCGCGCGGCACTCGTCCTCGACGGTGAGATCGGCACCCGGCAGGACGACGACCCGCTCGCCGGTCGCTCCGCCGATCTGCTCGGTCTCCTCGGCGATCTCTTTGGCGATCTCCTCGGCGATCTCCTCGGCGAGCGCACGGGCCGCCCCCGTGCTCGTACGGCAGTGCAGGGCCACCGCGGCGCCTTCCTGCGCGAACCGGCGCGCGATGCCGCGTCCGATCCCGCCGCCCGCACCCGTGATCAGGGCCACCCGGCCCGTCAGCAACGTCATGGCCGGCACAGTCCCGCGATCAGCGCGGCCCGGTCCGGATGACGCGCCGTCAGGGTGGTCGCGTCCCCGTGCTCGTAGTCCTCGTAGGTGAAGCCGGGGGCCATGGTGCAGCCGAAGAAGGTCCACGCGCCCCCGGTCCGCGCCCCCATCCAGGTGCGGGCGGGGACCGTGAGCTGCAGATGCTGTCCGCCGAGCACGTCCGGGCCGAGCACGGCCGTGCGGGAGCTGCCGTCGGGGGCGAGGAGCAGCAGCTCCAGCGGGTCGCCGAGGTAGTGGTGCCAGACCTCGTCGGTGGGCAGGCGGTGCAGGGCCGAGAAGTCGCCCGCGGTGAGCAGCGCGACGATCGCGGAACCGGCCGGGCGTCCGTCGGACGCCTCGGGTCCCGCCCAGGTACGGCGGAACAGGCCGCCCTCGCGGGGTATCGGCTCCAGTCGGTAGTGCGCGACGAGATCTTCCGGGGTCAGCGGGACTCTCACCCCGGAAGGCTACGAGAAGGGCGAGGGCTGCGGGAACAGCACCTCGCGGCGCAGGAACGCCAGTTGGGCCTTCTTCTCCGGCAGGTACACGTCCGGCAGGTCGATCTCGGGCAGGGTGACCTGCGGTCCGGCCTCGAAGCCCTGGCGCAGGAAGCGGGTGACGGCCTTCTCGTTGCGGACGTCCGGGTCCACCACGACCCGCCGCCGGTCGAGGCCGAGCAGGACGTACGCGGCGAAGGCCCGCAGCAGCGCCGCCGACCAGCCGGGACGCGCCCCCCGCGCACCGGCGGGCGCGAGCAGCACATGGACGCCGATGTCGCCGGGCTCCACCTCGTAGACCTCGCCGACCCGGTCCTCGGCGGGCTCGTACGTCTGGAGCAGGCCGACCGGGGTGCCGTCCAGTTCGGCGAGGAAGGCGTGGTGGGTGTCGAGGCCGGCCATGTGGGCGTAGATCTCGGCGACCTGGTCCCGGGTCAGACCGTTCATGCCCCAGAACCCGGCCCGTTCCTCGCGCACCCAGCCGTGCACGACGTCCGCGTCGCCCTCGGCGTCGAGGGGGCGGATGCCGACGGCGCCGAAGCCGTCGGCGTACTCCGTGTGGACGTATTTCTCAGCCGCCGACGCAGGCATCGCCTCAGGCATCGCCTCAGCCGCCGACGCAGGCATCGCCTCAGCCGCCGCCTCAGCCATCGCCTCAGCCGCCGCCTCAGCCATCGCCTCAGCCGCCTTCTCAGCGGTCTTCTCAGCCATCGCTCTCCTTCGTCAGCTGTGCCCAGTCGGTGACGACCGGGGCCAGCTCGCCCTTGAGCCACAGGGGCAGCTGGTCGTGGTGGTGGGGGCTGTCGGGGTGGCCGGACGCGCCGAGGGGGACCACCCAGAGGCTGTCCTCGCGGCGGGCCAGGTCCCAGACGTAACGGGCCGCCGGGCCGCGCGCCGCGAGGTCGGTCCAGCCGGGCACGGCCGTGGTGCACAGCACGCAGTCGTGGTCGCCCGAGAGCTCCGGTGCCTCGTACGACGGGTCGGGCAGGGCCCGCCAGGGGGCGAGGCGGTGGGTGTCGCCCCAGCGGGCGGGCGGCTGTACGGCGATCTCCTCGACGGCCTCGCGGACCAGCCGGGGCCGGTCGACGCCGTACAGCTCCTCGGCGCGCAGGAGGTGTTCGAGGGCGAAGCCGATCCGGGGCAGCAGGGCCAGCCAGGGGAGGAGCACCTCGGGGTAGGCGGGCGGGGCGGTGAGGGCGGCGAAGGCCGGGTGGGCGGCGAGGCGGCGGACCACGGCACCGCGCAGGGCCGCGTACCGGGCCGCGTCCTCGCTGTCGGCGTCCATGCGGCGGTTCCAGCGCAGGAGGCGGGCGCGCAGTTCGGCGGCGGGGCCGGTGAGACCGTCGAGGGCGGCGAGGTGGTCGAGGAGCGGTCCGGCGGAGGCGAGGTGGGTGTCCGTGTGGATCGCGGGCATGTCGGTGGCGGACCAGGTGTCCTTCCCGTCCAGCAGGGCGCGGATGCGGTCGGCGCGGTGCGGCGGGGCGAACTCGACGCCCAGGGGAGCGGCCGGGCCGCGCTGGTTGGCCATGACCGCGACGCCGTCGGTGAGGCCGGCGCGGGGCGTCTCGTGCCAGCCGGTCCACTCGTGGCCGGGCTCCCAGGCGGGCACCAGCCGGATGCCGTTGGCCTCGGCGCGCACGGGCACCCGGCCCGCGACCCGGTGCAGCAGACCGCCCTCGGTGTCGGCGGCCTGGACGACGTTGACCGGCTCGGCCCAGAGGTCGAGGGCGGCGTCCACGTCGGCGACGCGGCGGGCCCGCAGGAGGGGGAGCAGGGCGCCGAAGCCGAGGTCCTCGGTGACACGGGGCGGGTAGCGGAGGGCGAGGGCCAAGGGGACGGTCGGGTCGCAGGACGGAAACGCTTCCTGCGGGGGATCCGTCACCCCGCTCTCCAGCCCTTCCGGCCCCCCGGCGATCACCGGCCCCCGGTCGGTCTCGATCACCTCCACCTCGACCGGCTCCTCCCCGGCCACCTCGACGGTCTCGGTGTGCCGGGCGGCGCGGCGCCAGACGCCGTCCGGGCCGAGGGCCTCGACGCCGGCGCCGGTGCGGCGCAGACGTTCGCGGTAGAGGTCCTGGTAATCGGCCATGGCGTTGGTGATGGCCCAGGCGACCGTGCCGGTGTGCCCGAAGTGGGCGATGCCGGGGACGCCGGGCACGGCGAGCCCGACGACGTCGAACTCCGGGCAGGCGAGCCGGATCTGCTGGTAGACGCCGGGGTCCTCGATGAACCGGTGCGGATCGCCGGCGATGACCGCCTGCCCGGTGACGGTCCGGGCGCCGCTCACCAGCCAGCCGTTGCTGCCGGAGGTGCCGGGGCCGTCGGTGGCGAACAGGCCGACCGCGTCGGGGCCGAGGTGCCGTACGGCCTCCTCGCGCCACAGCTTGGCGGGGAACCCGGCGAACAGGAGGTGGACGGAGAGCCAGACCGCGAGCGGGGTCCAGGGCTCCCAGCGGCCGGGAGCGAGCCCGACCCGGGTGAACTCGGGGGTGACGTGGAGCCCTTCGTTGACGCCGTCGACGTACGCCCGTACCCACGCGGCGGTCTCCGGGTCCTCGCGCTCCAGCCGGGCGTGACAGCGGCGGGCGGTGTCGGCGAGGCGGGCCCGGCGGGCGAGGACGTCCCAGGCGACGGCCTCCGGGCCGAGGAAGGAGGCGGAGGTGCCCTGGGCGCGGTGCCGTTCGACCTCCAGCTGCCAGGCGCGGTCGCGGGCCGTGACCAGGCCCTGGGCGCGGGCGAGTGCGCGGGCGTCGGCCGCGCGCAGATGCGGGACGCCCCACGCGTCTCTGTGGATCTCGGTCGTCACGTCGTCACCCTGTGGCCCTTCTGTGACAGGGATTTGGCTTTAGGTTAGCCTTACCTAATCAATCGGTGCAGGAATCGTACGCGAGGGGTGAAGGGGCCATGGCGCAGGGGCGGGGCTGGGAGGGCGCGGTCCTCCGGCTGATGCGGGCGAAGGACTTCACGCTGACCGTGACCGGCGCGCAGGACGTCACTCCGCGCTTCCGTCGGGTGCACCTCAGCGACGGCGGGCTGCTCGCCGCGACCGGGGTCCACCCGACGATGTGGGTACGGCTGTGGTTCGACAACGCGGGCCGGCCGCACCAGCGGGCGTACACCCTGGTCGACCCCGATCCGGCGGCCGGCGCCTTCTCGCTGGAGTTCGCCCTGCACGAGGGCGCGGCGAGCGACTGGGCGCGGGCGGCGCGGCCCGGCGACACCGTCGAGGCGACCGTCCAGGGCACCGCCTTCGCACCGCCCGCCCCCGCGCCGGGCCATGTCCTCGCGATCGGCGATCCGGCCTCCCTGCCCGCGATCAACTCCCTGCTGGACGCGCTGGGCCCGGCCCCGGCGACCGTCTGGTTCGAGGGCGCGCCGGACGGCCTCCCCTTCCGCACCGACCCCACCCGGCACGAGCTGCGGCACGTCCCGCGCGCGGAGCTGATCGAGCGGGTCCGCGCCGAGCTGCCCGCACTGCTCACGACCACCGAACACCCGTACGTCTGGATAACCTGCGACACCCGCACCACCCGCACACTCGCGACATACGCCCGCAAGGAACTCGGCGTCCCCAAGGACCGACTGCACGCACTGGGGTACTGGCGCGCGGACTGAGGGGGGTGGGTGCGGGGGTATGGGCGGCGCGGGGCGAGCGAGGGCGGACACCCGGGGCAGCGACGGCCCGGGGCAAGCGAGGCGGATGCCGGGGCGTCGGCGCGGGGCGAGCGAGGGCGGATGCCGGGGCGTCGGCGGCGGCGCGAGGCGGGCAAGGGCGGACAACCGGGGCAGCAGCGGCGGCGGCCCGGGGCAAGCGAGGGCGGACACCGGGGCGGCGGCAGCCCGGGGCAAACGAGGCGGACACCGGGGGCAGCGGCGGCGGCCCGGGGCAAGCAAGGCGGACACCCGGGGCAGCGACGGCGGCCCGGGGCAAGCAAGGCGGACACCCGGGGCAGCGACGGCGGCGCGGGGCGAGCGAGGCTGATGCCCGGGGCAGCGACGGCGGCCCGGGGCAAGCAAGGCAGACACCCGGGGCAGCGGCGGCGGCCCGGGGCGAGCAAGGCGGATGCCGGGGGACCGGCGCGCGGGGCCGGGGGCGGCAAGGGATCATCGACGCATGGACGTCACCCTTCACCTCGCCCAGGACCCCGAGGCCGACGAGCTGCTCGGCCGTTCCCCGTTGGCCGCGCTGGTCGGGATGCTGCTGGACCAGCAGGTCCCGATGGAGTGGGCGTTCAAGGGCCCCCGTACGATCGCCGACCGCCTCGGCGCCGACGACCTGGACGCGCACGACATCGCCGCCCAGGATCCGGAGGCCTTCGCCGCGCTGCTCTCCGACAAGCCGGCCGTGCACCGCTACCCGGGCTCCATGGCCAAGCGCATCCAGCAGCTGTGCCAGTACCTCGTCGAGCACTACGACGGTGACCCCGAGGCCCTCTGGAAGGACGCCCGCACCGGCAAGGAACTGCTGAAACGGCTGGAGGAGCTGCCCGGTTTCGGCAAGCAGAAGGCCCAGATCTTCCTGGCCCTGCTCGGCAAACAGCTCGGCGTCCGGCCCGACGGCTGGCAGGAGGCCGCGGGCTCGTACGGCGAGCCGAAGTCCTTCCGGTCCGTCGCCGACATCACCGGCCCGGAATCGCTGACGAAGGTGCGGGCGCACAAGCAGGAGATGAAGGCGGCGGCCAAGGCGGCGAAGACCGCCAAGAAGTAGGGGCGTCCGGGGGGCGCGCGGAGCCGGAAAGGCGCCGTCCGCCGAACGGGTGCATCTCGCCTCCGCCGTGCTGAACCACGGGCGTGTCGCGGGCAGATGACCCTCCATGAGCACCGCAGCGCACCTCCCCCGCAGCCGCACCTGGCTGCGCGTGCTCGTGCCGCTGCTCGCCCTGCTCATCCTGCTTGTCCCGGGCGCACCCGCCGAGGTCTCCGCCGCGCCCGTCGTCGCCGGCGAGACCGTCGAGTACGACGCCGTGGACACCGCCGTCCGCCCCTCCCCCTGCGCCCGGCGCGCCGCCGCACCCCTGTGCCCCGCACCCCGGCCGGCCCCGGCGCCGGGCGCACCGGCCCCGCGACCGCGGCCCGCCCCGCCCGGGACGCCGTACGCCCCGCACACCCTGCGCACCGTGGTCCTGCGCTGCTGACCGACGCCCCCACCAGGTCCGTCAGCACGACGCAAGGAGCACAGCCATGCCCACCGACCCCTACGCCGTCCTGCGCGCCCTGCTGCGCGCGGAGGCCGCCCGCAGCACCGCACCGAAACCGCAGGTGAAGAAGGCCGAGCAGGAGCGGCCGCCCGTGGCGCAACAGGACCGCTGACCGGTCCGCGGAGGCGGGGCCGGTGAGCCACCGCCTCCGCCGGGCCGTACCGAAGAGGGAACGGGTGAGGGGAACGGGTGATCTCGCGGGTGTCCCGGGCCGGCCGCCCGTTCCTCGAACGCCGATTCTCTGTCCACAGCCTGTGCATATCGTTCGCCCCTCCCGGCCGAAGGTCTTCACGGCGGCCTCGAGGACCCTTCGGGAGCTGCGTGACGAAGAACACGCCGCCCCCTTTCGAGCGAATCACGGCCCAGGCCACGGCCCGCCCGCCGTCCCTTTCTCGCCGACTTCACCCGCCCACCCCCACACCCGGTCACTCGACGTACCCGCACCGAGAGCTGCTCCGCGATCAGCTGGAGCGTCTCGGTGACGCGGACCCGGCCGCGATCCCGTCGGCGCCTCGCACCGGCAGACCTCTCCCTCCCGTTTTGCCCCTGTTCATCATGGCTTTTCCGACGTCGCACTCGGCCGCCATGGCTGCGCCCGGAAGGTCTGGGCCGGTAGGCTTTCCGTGTGATCTTCAAGCGCATCGGAAACGGCAGGCCGTACCCCGACCACGGCCGGGAAAGCACCCGGCAGTGGGCGGACGTCGCGCCGCGCCCGGTCCGCCTCGATCAGCTGGTGACCACCAAGCAGCAGCTCGACCTGGAGACCCTGCTCGCCGAGGACTCGACCTTCTACGGCGACCTCTTCGCGCATGTCGTGAAGTGGCAGGGCGACCTCTACCTGGAGGACGGGCTGCACCGCGCGGTGCGGGCGGCGCTCCAGCAGCGTCAGGTGCTGCACGCGCGTGTCCTCGAGCTGGACTGAGGCACCGCTCAGGCCGTTCCCGCCGCGCTCCGGCGTGAGCGGGGTTGGCCCTTTCGGGTTCTTTACCCCGCCCCCGGGCGATGTCGGATGATCGTTTATTAGTCACGGCCGCCCGGGCGCACTACGCTGCGCCCATGAGCATGCTGACTCCCCCCGGCATGGGCGGCAAGTACCGGATCACGGGGGACAAGTACCCCCGCATGCGCCGTCGACGACGGCGCGGCAGGCTCGTCGTCGTGGTCGTCGCCTGCGGTGCCGCGCTCGGCGTGGCCGGCTGGGGCACGCTGCAGCTCATCGACGTCTTCACCGGGGGCGGAGGGACGGCCTCCGCTGCCGGTTCCAAGGCGTCCTGCGCGGTGAAGTCGGCCAAGGCGAGCCCCTCGGCCTCCGCCTCCCCGGCCGCGCTGCCCAGGCCCGCGCAGATCACGGTGAACGTCCTCAACGCCACCACCCGCGGCGGGCTCGCCAAGACCACCGCCGATCAGCTGGAGAAGCGCGGCTTCAAGATCGGCGAGGTGGGCAACGCGCCCAAGGAGTACGACAAGAAGGTCACCGGCGCGGCACTGCTGCTCGGGCCGACCGCCTCGCTCAACACCTCGCTGTCGGTGCTGTCCACGCAGGTCGGCGGCGCCGAGCGGCGGGCCGACGCGGGGCGCAAGGGGGCCGAGGTCGATCTGATCATCGGCAACGGGTTCCAGGCACTCAGCAGCGAGGCCGAGGCGGCGAAGGCGTTGAACGCGCTGGTGTCGCCACAGCCGACGGCGACCACGAAGAAGGCCTGCTAGCGCTTCGGGGCCGTTTGTAGGAGTGCGGGCCGGTTGTGGCCGGTGGCGCCCACGCGGCGGAGCCGCATGTCGCTACAGCCCCGCGCCCCTTGTGGAGCCGGGCCCACGGCCCGGGCTCCACAGCGGCCCTCCTACTCCGCCGCGCCGTAGAGGCGGTCGCCCGCGTCGCCCAGGCCCGGGACGATGTAGCCGTGGTTGTTGAGGTGGTCGTCGACGGCCGCGGTCACGACCGTCACCGGGGTGCCGGCGAGTTCGCGCTCCATGAGCTCGACGCCCTCGGGCGCGGCCAGCAGCACCACCGCGGTCACATCGTCGGCGCCGCGCTTGATCAGCTCGCGGATCGCCGCGACCAGGGTGCCGCCGGTGGCCAGCATCGGGTCGAGGACGTACACCTGGCGGCCGGAGAGGTCCTCCGGCATGCGCGTGGCGTACGTGGACGCCTCCAGCGTCTTCTCGTTGCGGATCATGCCCAGGAAGCCCACCTCGGCGGTCGGCAGCAGGCGGACCATGCCGTCCAGCATGCCGAGGCCCGCGCGCAGGATCGGGACGACCAGCGGACGCGGGTGGGAGAGCTTCACCCCGGTGGTCTCGGCGACCGGCGTGACGATGTCGACCTGCTCGGTGCGCACGTCACGCGTGGCCTCGTAGGCGAGCAGGGTGACCAGTTCGTCGGCCAGGCGGCGGAAGGTCGCGGAGTCCGTGCGGCGGTCGCGCAGCGTGGTGAGCTTGTGGGCGACCAGGGGGTGGTCGACGACGTGGAGACGCATGTCCACAACAGTAACCGGGCGCGACCCGCCCGGCGCCCCCGCACTCGCTGAGCCGGCTTGGGCCGTTCGCCGGGCATCAAACCGCCCGAGCGGGGGAAAGTGGTGGGAACGGACCCGGGGTGGTGAAGCCTGTGCCTGACCTGCCGAAGCGCGACGCGCCGGAGCCGACCGAGCTCTCGGGCGCGCCGCGGGAGACCGAAGCCGAGCGCCGTCGGCGCCGCGACCGCTTCCTGCGCGAGCTCGCGGAGGCCCGTGAACTACGCGACCGGGTCCAGCCCCGACGCGCCAGGACCGCCCGTCTGCGTCATGCGATGCGCATGCGCACATTCCGCTGGTAGCCGAACGATCCCGTCCTGCGCATACGGCACTTGGGACGTTCGGGGAAGATCGCCACCGTCACGGGTGGCGCCGGGGGGTGGGCGTGCGTGGGCGCACGGGAAAGCCGCGTACGATCCGCAGTGGCCGCAACGAGTGTGCTGGTGAGTTGCCTGCGGACGTAGTCACGGACGTGCGAGCAAAACCACCGGACACAGGGAGCCGAAGACGTCCCCTGAACGCCTTGTTTCTGCCACGATTCCGAGTGGGTGGGGCTCGGAGCACAGCTCTCTCCGCCCGTAACCTCCGCCGGGGGGACCCCCAACCGGCACGCCTATGACCAGTGGGAGAGTCACGGTGTACTTCGCCGCACTGCTCGCGCGCACCGAAGACGGGTGGGAAGCGAGCGACACAGAGATCGACGATGTGGAGACCCTGTCGGATCTGGCCGACCTGGCCCGGGAAGCCACTCCCGACGAGGACACGGTGCTCGTGCTCATCGAGCAGGAGGACTCGTGGTTCGGTGTCGTCCGCATCGATGGCGAGGAAGACCCTCGCATCTACGTCTCCGACGCCGCTGCCGCCGCCCGCAGCTCGTACGGCGAGCTGCTGCTCACCGACGAACTGCTCGGAAGGGAGCCGGGAGACGACGACGACCTGGACTCCCTCGACCTCGACGGCACTGAGGACGGAGAGGACGAGGACGATGCCGGTGGCGCCGACGGCGCCACCGGTTCCGGCGAGGCCGTGCCGCACGGCCCGGTCGGCGACGCCGCGATCCTCGACGACCTCGGCGTCAGCGAGAAGGAGCTGAAGTCGCTGTCCGAGGACGCCCTCAGCGAGATCGCCGACGCCCTGGGCGCCTCGGAGGTCCTGGAGACCGTCCGCTGACCGCAGCCGAGGCGCCGCCGGACCCGGTACGCGATCCCTGGCGGGCCGCCATGCGGCTCGCCCTGGACGAGGCCCGGCTGGCCGTCCGGGGCGGGGACGTCCCGGTCGGCGCCGTGCTGCTGGCCCCTGACGGCACGACGGTCCTCGCGGCCGGCCACAACGAACGCGAGGCCGGCGGCGACCCCACGGCCCACGCGGAGGTCCTCGCCGTCCGGCGGGCGGCCGCGCGGCTCGGCGAGTGGCGGCTGACCGGCTGCACGCTCGTCGTCACGCTGGAGCCGTGCACGATGTGCGCGGGCGCGATCGTGCAGTCCCGGGTGGACCGGGTCGTCTACGGCGCCCGCGACGACAAGGCGGGCGCGGTCGGCTCCCTGTGGGACGTCGTCCGCGACCGGCGGCTCAACCACCGGCCCGAGGTGGTCGAGGGCGTCCTCGCCGACGAGTGCGCGGGACTCCTCACGGAGTTCTTCCGCACCCGCTGACTACATCGCTGACGACCTCCTCGAATACCGATTTCAAACCACGCCCCGGCGTGCTGTAAGGTCTCCCTCGGTAGCGTGTCCGAGCGGCCGAAGGAGCTCGCCTCGAAAGCGAGTGTGGCGCAAGTCACCGAGGGTTCAAATCCCTCCGCTACCGCGCTTGAGCGAAGGGCTCGGTCCGCTGGACCGGGCCCTTCGCCGTGTCGGCTATCGGCTTCTTGCCGAAGTAGGTCCAGAGCAGGGCGGCGCAGACCGAGCCGTGGAGCAGGATCAGCAGCCACAGCAGCTTGGGCAGGAACCGCACGCGCTCACCGGGGGTGCGGATGCAGTCGATCAGCGCCCACAGCGTGATGGCGGCGACCAGGACGATCAGGACGAGGGTCGGCAGGTCCATCAGGTGCAGCATGTGTCGTCTCCCTTACTGGGGCAGTGGCCCGGTTCTGCGTTTCACCCCCTCATCGGACGAGGCCTGCCGATCGGTTCACGGATGCGCGAAAAAAAATCACGAGCACGCCGCACCCGCTCAAAAGCGGTGCGTAAATCGCACTTACGGTTACACTCGCCGCCGTCAACAGGGGCCTCAGCGGCCACGACAGGGGAGGCCAGGTGGCGGTGAACGCCAAGAAGATCGCCGTCTACATACTCGTGGTCTTCGCGCTGTACGTGATCATCACGGACCCGTCCCGAGCGGCGGACTACGTCCAGATAGGCTTCGAGGGCATATCGGACGCCGCCAAGGCCATCGGCGACTTCTTCACCTGGCTCGCCAACGGGGCCCACTGACGGCGAGCCCAGCAGCACGCATCGGGAGTGCCCATGATCCGCCACCTGGTCCTGTTCAAGCTGAACGAGGGCGTCGAGCGCGACGACCCCCGTGTCGTCGCGGGTGAGGCGGCCTTCCGGGCGCTCGGCGGGCAGATCGGGGAGCTGGCCTTCTGGGAGCTGGGCTGGAACATCAGCGAGCGGCCCATCGCCTACGACTTCGCGATCAACTCGGCGGTCGAGGACGCGGACGCCCTGAAGCGGTACCTCGAGCACCCGGCGCACCAGGCGGGCGTCGCCCTGTGGCGGGAGTTCGCCACCTGGGTGGTCGCCGACTACGAGTTCTGAGCCGCGCCCCCCGGACAGGAGAGCCCCCCGCCGGACGGCGGGGGGCTCTCGCGTGTCCTATGCCCCAACTTCTCCCTCAACACGGTGTTATGGGGTGCTTGCACACAGTGCACATGTCTTGTGATGCTATGACCGCTTTTGACGGATGAGTTGACCGATGTTGTTGACCTGACTAAGAGGTGGCGTTGACCGTGTCGGCCAGTACTGCGCCGCCTCAGGAAGAGGCACCGGCCCCGGGCCCCGAGCGGCGCCGGGGCGCCGACACCCGGGCGCTCACCCAGGTGCTCTTCGCCGAGCTCAAGGAGCTCCAGCCGGGCAGCCCGGAGCACAACCGGGTCCGCGGGGCGCTCATCGAGGCGAACCTCCCGCTCGTGCGCTACGCGGCCGCCCGCTTCCGCTCCCGCAACGAGCCGATGGAGGACGTCGTCCAGGTCGGCACCATCGGGCTGATCAACGCCATCGACCGCTTCGACCCGGACCGGGGCGTGCAGTTCCCGACCTTCGCGATGCCGACCGTCGTCGGCGAGATCAAGCGCTACTTCCGGGACAACGTCCGCACGGTCCACGTACCGCGCCGGCTGCACGAGCTGTGGGTGCAGGTGAACAGCGCGACCGAGGACCTGACCACCGCCTTCGGCCGCACCCCGACCACCGCCGAGATCGCCGAGCGGCTGCGCATCGGCGAGGACGAGGTCCTGTCCTGCATCGAGGCGGGGCGCTCGTACCACGCGACCTCCCTGGAGGCCGCGCAGGAGGGCGACGGGCTGCCGGGCCTGCTGGACCGCCTGGGCTACGAGGACCCGGCCCTGGACGGCGTCGAACACCGCGACCTCGTCCGCCATCTCCTCGTCCAGCTCCCGGAACGCGAACAGAGAATCCTTCTGCTGCGCTATTACAGCAATCTCACGCAGTCTCAGATCAGCGCGGAACTCGGCGTCTCACAGATGCACGTTTCCCGGCTACTCGCGCGTAGCTTCCAGCGACTGCGTTCCGCGAATCGCATCGAGGCCTGACGAAACACGGGGACGCGGGAGCACGGCCGTATGCACAGGCGCACAGGTGGGGCGCACGCATAGGGCGCACGGCTCTGGTTACGTCATCCGATGGGGGATCGCAAGCAAGAGCGAGAAGTCACCGGTGAGAGCGAATCCCCCACTGGGGAACTTCCCGACATAACTGCGCTGAAATACCGTCACACCCCCTGTTTCCAGGGCTGATTCGTCACTGTGATGTCGACATGTCACTACAGCGTGTTGCCGACATGTGACATTCTCCTGGAAGCGCGTTTGCCAGGGCTTCGGCTCCGGTATTCAGGTGAAGGCTGACGTTCTCCACTGGCGGAGAACGAACGCCGCGACCGTCCCGCGACCCAAAGGGGGTGGCATGTCCGCAGACCAGGGCAGCTCGAAGGTGCTCACGCTCACGAAGAGCGAGGCCGAGCCCGTCACGCCTGTCGAGCCCGACGTGCTCGACGACGTCACGGCCCTCGAGGCCGCGCCGGCTCCGGCCCTCCCGTCCTCCGGTGCCATCGACACCCGCACCCTGTCCCGCTCCCTGTTCCTGCGACTGGCCGCACTCGACGAGAACAGCCCCGAACGGGTCTACGTCCGGGACACCCTCATCGAGCTCAACCTCCCGCTCGTCCGCTACGCCGCCGCCCGCTTCCGCTCGCGCAACGAGCCGATGGAGGACATCGTCCAGGTCGGCACGATCGGGCTCATCAAGGCGATCGACCGCTTCGACTGCGAACGCGGCGTGGAGTTCCCGACGTTCGCGATGCCGACGGTCGTGGGCGAGATCAAGCGCTTCTTCCGCGACACCTCGTGGTCCGTCCGCGTCCCGCGCCGGCTGCAGGAGCTGCGCCTGGCCCTCACCAAGGCCAGCGACGAGCTCTCCCAGAAGCTGGACCGCTCGCCGACGGTCGCCGAACTCGCCGCGGCCCTCGGCGTCTCCGAGGAGGACGTGGTCGACGGCCTCGCCGTCGGCAACGCGTACACGGCCTCCTCGCTGGACTCCCCGGCGCCCGAGGACGACGGCGGCGAGGGCTCCCTGGCCGACCGCCTCGGCTACGAGGACACGGCGCTGGAGGGCGTGGAGTACCGGGAGTCACTGAAGCCCCTGCTCGCGAAGCTCCCGCCGCGTGAGCGCCGCATCATCATGCTGCGCTTCTTCGCCAACATGACGCAGTCCCAGATCGGCGAGGAGGTCGGCATCTCGCAGATGCACGTCTCCCGCCTCCTGACCCGGACCCTGGCCCAGCTGCGCGAGGGCCTGATCTCGGACTGAGCCCCGGGGGTTCCTTCCTGACGCACCGTCACACGGAACTCCGGCGCGATCACGCGGCCGTCGGCACACCCTGCGGGGCTGGCCGGCGGCCGTCGCCGTCGGGGCGGGCGCGGCGCGCATCGCCGGGGCGTACGTCGGCGCGGCGGGAGCGGTGGGCTTCCTCGGGGTGTACGACGGCGGCCGTTACGGCGCGGTGGCATCCTCGCGGCCTACGACGGCGGCTACGGCGCGGCGGGCATCCGCGGGGTGTACGACGACGGCAGGTGCGGCGGAGGGGCACGGCGCGGCGGGCATCCTCGGGGGCCTACGACGGCGGCCGGCGCGCGGAGGCTGCGGCGTGGGTGGCGCGGCGGGCGAGGGGGTGCCGCGGGAGCGGGCGCCGGAGGTGAGGTCCGGCGGGTGCTCGCGGGGGCGTACGGATGGCGCAGGCCGGTGAGCCGACGAGCAGCGCGCCCATCGGGCCGAGCGCCCCGGCCGTCCTCATCACGAGCGAGCCCGTGCCGCACCCCGCCGACCACCGTCCGTTGGTGCGAGGACGTGACGCCGATCTTCCGCAACCCCGGCGGCGCGCCGGTGCGTTCGGGCACGGGCGCGTTCGGGACGCGCGTCATCGACGCCCTCGGCATCGACTGGTCCGCCGTCGAGTCGACGGAACCACGGCCCACGCCGATCGGCCCAGGCACCCGCAAGGAGCGGACCTGGGCGGTGTGGGACCGCCGGGTTACTTCAGCGCCAGCCAGGCGACCGCCGCCACGATCGCCACCGCGGCGATGATGCCGACGATCAGGCCGATGCGGGGGCCGGCCGGCGCGGGCGCCTGACGGGAGGTGGCCTGGGGGCCGCCCTCGTCGACGAACGCGCGGAACATCTGGGTGCTGCCGGCGGGGTCGTAGTTGCCCTGCGGGCCCTGCGTGTTAGCCATGGCCCGAGACACTAGCGAAAACGGCGGCGACGGCCCAAGTGGGGGTCCCACAAGCCGGCCACGGGGCCCCTCGCGCGTGCCCTACAGCGTCCCCGGCACGTACCCCGCCCGCGCCCTACAACGTCCCCGCCTCCGGCCAGTGCGACCAGTGGGTGTTCGGCGGGAGAGTCGGCCGGTAGCGGGCCGGGTCACCCGAGTCCAGCACCTCCGCCAGCAGCCGGAACGTCTCGTGGCCGCCGGGAAGGGTGTCCCAGTAGTCGTCCGGCTGGTTCCACTCCTCCAGCCGCAGCAGCAGCGGCAGGTCGGTGGGTATCTCGTCCCGCAGTTCCCGCTCGTCGGCCAGCAGCAGCTCCCGGTGGGCGGGGACCAGCTCCCGGAAGAGCTCCTCCAGCGGCGTTCCGGGACCGGCGGTCACCGCCAGCGCGGTGCCGTTCACGACGAGCGGGACTCCGCCAACGTACTCCTCGGCGCCCTCGGGGTCGATCTCGTCCATGTTGTCCACCCGGTCCAGGAAGGCGCCGTAGCCGGGACCCGCGCCGGTGAGGCAGTTGCCGTAGCGGTACAGGACGCAGGACAGGCTTGCCTCGCGCGGGTTGTAGCCGAGGATCTCCACCACCATGGCCCAGCGCGCGGTGTCGCCGAAGAGGTGGAGGCGGACGTCGACCGGGTACACGTAGCCGTTGTTGAGGTCGGGGAACGTGCCGTTGCCCGCGTGCTGGTCGAACTGCCCCAGGATCGACGAGGTCGTCATCATGCGCCCACCCTAGGGCGGACCACTGACACCCCCGCAATCACGCCAGCCACCTGCACATTTACCCTCGCAATACTTGTCTTTGCCAAGTTTTTGCGGCCGTTCGCCCCCACTTTATTTGCCTGCAGCAACCAACCAGTCCTATGGTTGCCCTAAGCAACGAACAGGGAGGTGTGATGGCCGCGCAGGCGCAGTACGAGGAACTGGCGCGTCAGCTCAGTGCCTTCGGAGTCGTGAAGCGGGACCTCGGGCGGATCATGCCGGCCGACTGCTCCCCCGGCTCCGCCGCCGTGCTGACCCTCCTCGGCCGCCACGGAGACATGCGCATGAGCAATCTCTCCGAGCTGCTCGCCGTCGACATGTCGGTGACCAGCCGCCATGTCGCGCACCTCGCCGAGCGGGGCTGGATCGACCGCTCCCCGGACCCGGCGGACAAGCGCTCCCGCATCCTGCACCTCACCCCCGAGGGCCGCACGGTGCTCGCCGAGCTCTCCCGGCGCAGCGTCACCCTGCTGGCGGAGCGTCTGAGCGACTGGACCGACGACGAGATCGGCCAGCTGATCGGGCTGATGGGCCGGCTGCGCGACAGCTTCGGCGACTGCCGGAGCGCCGCGCACCGGCCGCCACCGCCACAGCGGCCACAGGGGCCACAAGAGTCACAGCAGCCATACCCGCCCCAGCCGCCACCACCTCCCCTGCTGCACGAGACCACCCGTACACCCGCGTAAGAGAAGGAAGTCCATGGCAACGACCACACCGGCCGGTGTGCGGGCCCACGCCAAGCACGGGGGCGGGCCCGACGCCCACGCCCCGATGACGCACCGGCAGATCATGGAGGCCCTCTCCGGCCTTCTGCTCGGCATGTTCGTGGCGATCCTGTCGTCCACGATCGTCTCCAACGCCCTCCCGGAGATCATCGGCGACCTCGGCGGCGGCCAGTCCGCCTACACCTGGGTCGTCACCGCCACCCTGCTGGCGATGACCGCGACGACCCCCCTGTGGGGCAAGCTCGCCGACCTCTACGACAAGAAGGCGCTCGTCCAGATCGCGCTGGTCATCTACGTCCTCGGATCGGCGGCGGCCGGCCTGTCGCAGAACCCCGGCATGCTGATCGCCTGCCGTGTCGTCCAGGGCGTCGGCGTCGGCGGTCTCTCCGCCCTCGCGCAGATCGTGATGGCCGCGATGATCTCGCCGCGGGAGCGCGGCCGTTACTCCGGCTACCTCGGCGCCACCTTCGCCGTCGCCACCGTCGGCGGCCCGCTGCTCGGCGGTGTCATCACCGACACCTCCTGGCTGGGCTGGCGCTGGTGCTTCTACGTCGGTGTCCCCTTCGCCGTGATCGCGCTGATCGTGCTGCAGAAGACCCTGCACCTGCCGGTCGTGAAGCGGGACGTGAAGGTCGACTGGGCCGGCGCGTTCTTCATCTCCGCCGCCGTCTCCCTGCTGCTCGTCTGGGTCACCTTCGCGGGTGACAAGTACGACTGGCTGTCCTGGCAGACGTACACGATGGTCGCGGGCTCGGTCCTGCTCGGCGCGGTGTTCGTGTTCGTCGAGTCGAAGGCCGCCGAGCCGATCATCCCGCTGCGGCTGTTCCGCAACCGGACCATCACCCTCTCCTCCATCGCCTCGATGTTCGTGGGCGTGGCGATGTTCTCCGGCACGGTGTTCTTCGCCCAGTACTTCCAGCTGGCCCGCAACGAGTCCCCGACCATGTCCGGGGTGCTGACCATCCCGATGATCGGCGGTCTGTTCGTCTCCTCCACCGTCTCCGGGCAGTTCATCACCCGTACCGGCAAGTGGAAGGCCTGGCTGGTCAGCGGGGGTGTGCTCATCACGGCGGGCCTCGGTCTGCTGGGCACCATCCGGTACGACACGGACTACTGGAAGACCGCGGTCTTCATGGCGCTGCTGGGTCTCGGCGTCGGCATGATGATGCAGAACCTGGTGCTGTCCACACAGAACCAGGTGGAGCCGCAGGACCTCGGTTCGGCCAGCTCGACCGTCACCTTCTTCCGTTCCCTCGGCGGTGCGATGGGCGTCTCGGCGCTCGGCGCCGTCATGGCCAACCGCATCACCGACTACGCCAAGGACGGCATCGCCGGACTCGGTCCGAAGTACGCCGCGCTCGCGTCCGGTTCCGGCTCCTCCAGCACGATCCCGGACATGGACAAGCTGCCCGCGCCGCTGCGCACGGTCATGGAGGACGCGTACGGCCACGGCATCGCGGACGTCTTCCTGATCGCCTCCGGGCTGGCCCTGCTCGCCTTCCTGATCACGCTGTTCATCAAGGAGGTCCCGCTGCGGACCAAGGGCGCCCTGGCCCACGCGGCCGAGGCGGAGGCCGAGGCCCGGACCCCGGCCGCGGCCGAGGCCGAGGCCGCCGTGCCGGCCGAGCGGCACACGCCCGGCTGGGCCGCCGCCACCGGCGACACTCCCGTCCTGGAGTCCGGCTCCGGCGACGGCACCCTGCGGCTCGCCGCCGCCGTCGCGGTGGCCACCGACGAGCGGCCCTCGGGCGCCGCGGGTGTCCCGGTCCGCGGTTTCGTCCGGGGCGCCGAGAGCGCGCCGGTCCCGCAGGCCGCCGTCACGCTGATCTCCCTGGCCGGACGGCAGCTGGGCCGGTCGGTCGCGCAGACCGACGGCGCCTACGCGCTGGACGCGCCCGGGACGGGGTCGTACGTCCTGATCGCCTCGGCGGACGGGTTCCAGCCGCAGGCGTCCACGATCGTCGTGAACGGCGAGCCGCTCGCGTACGACATCCTGCTCAGCGGGACCAGCGGGCTCACCGGGGCCGTCCGGGCCGCCGGATCGGGTGAGGGCGTCAAGGACGCGATGGTCGTCGTCACCGATGTGCGCGGCGAGCTGCTGGCCACCGCGGCCACCGGTGACCGGGGCGAGTTCGCCGTCACCGAGCTGGTGCCGGGTTCCGTGACCGTCGCGGTGAACGCCGCCGGGTTCCGGCCGCGCGCCCTGCCCATCGAGATCGGCGGGACCGGGGTCACCCGGGTGGAGGTCGTGCTCGACGCGGGCGCCCAGCTCCGGGGGGTCGTACGGGCGCCGCACGGGCCGCTGGCCGACGCACGCGTGACGCTCGTGGACGCGGCGGGCAACGTCCTCGGCACGGCGACGACCGGCGTGGACGGGGCGTACGCCTTCGCGGACCTCGACGGCGGCGAGTGCACGGTCATCGCGACCGGCTATCCGCCGGTGGCCAGTGCGCTGACGGTGGCCGGGGCCGGCGTGGACGGCCATGACATCGAACTCGCCCACCCCGGCGAGTGACCGACCAGTGATCCTTCCGGCCCGGTGCGGGGTTCGTCCCCGCACCGGGCCGGTTCCAGTCGAGGAGCATGTGAGATGGGACTGACCGCGCGGATCCGCACGCGGGACGGATGGGCCGTGTCGCACGCGGTCGTCACGGTGACCGACACGGCCGGTACGCAGGTGCTGCGGGCCGAGGCGGACGACGAAGGCGTCGTACGGGACGCGTCGGAGCTCGCGCCGGGGCCGTACACCGTGATCGTCACGGCCGTCGGGTACGGGCCCGTGGCGTCCACCGCGCTCGTCACCGCGAGCGGACGGGTGGACGTGGGCGGTGTGACGCTGGCCCGGCAGGGCGGGACCGAGCTGCCGCCGCCCGGGCCGTGGACCGTCGACCCGGCGCACTCCACCGTCGGCGCGGTCGCCCAGCACCTGGGCATCTCCAGTGTCCGCGGCCGGTTCACCGACTTCGCGGCGGCGATCGGGATCGCCCCGGACGACGTCACCGAGTCGCGGGTGGAGGCGGTGATCCGGGCGGACTCCATCGACACCGGCAACGGCACGCGCGACACGCATCTGCGGTCGGCGGACTTCCTGGACGCGGCGAACCACCCGGAGATCACCTACCGCTCGACGGGGCTCACGGTCGCGGGCCCGGACCGCTGGACGGTCCACGGCGACCTGTCCCTGCGCGGTGTCGTACGGCCCGTCGACCTCGACCTCGCCTACCTGGGCACCGGCGCCGACCCGTGGGGCGGCACCCGGGCCGCGTTCCGCGCGACGGCGGAGCTCCACCGCGAGGACTTCGCGATGAACTACAACCAGGTCGTCCAGGCGGGCATCGCCGCGATCGGTACGACCCTGAGGGTGGAGCTGGAGGTCCAGGCGGTGCAGGGTGAGTCGCTGCCCCGGGCGTAGTCGCTCCGCGGGCGTACGACCGGCAGGGTCACCTTCCGCCGCCCCGGGTCCGCCTAGGCTGACGGCATGGCACCGAACATCGCGACCAACACCGCCGTCTCGCTCGACGAGCTGCTGGAGTTCGTACGACCCCGTCACCGCGCGATCCTGCTCACCCGGCGGGGTGACGGCGGGCCCCAGGGGTCGCCGCTGACCTGCGGCGTCGACGACTCGGGGCGGATCGTGGTCTCCACCTACCCGGAGCGGGCCAAGACGCGCAACGCCAAGCGGGACGAGCGGGTGAGCCTGCTCGTGCTGAGCGACGACTGGGACGGGCCGTGGGTGCAGATCGACGGGACGGCGGAGGTGCTCGACGTGCCGGAGTCCGTCGAGCCGCTGGTGGAGTACTTCCGGAACATCGCGGGGGAGCATCCCGACTGGGAGGAGTATCGGGCGGCGATGGTGCGGCAGGGGAAGTCGATCATCCGGATCACTCCGGTGCGGTGGGGGCCGGTTGCGACCGGCGGCTTTCCTGCGCGGCTTGCTCCGCAGGGGTGAGCGCGTACTGACTCGGGGGCCTTGTCGTCTTGCGGGTGCGGGTGCGTTGTGGCTTGTCGCGCCCACGCGGCGGAGCCGCATATCGATACAGCCCCGCGCCCCTAGGGGGTTGCCGTGGACCTTCTTGCCATGGCTTCGATGCCTGCGGTCAGCAGGTCCAGGGCGTATTCGAAGTCCCGTTCCCACATTTCCTCGACCGTGTCGCCGCCTCGGGCCGCCATGATGTCCTCGCTCTCCTTGACGACGTCGGCGGCCTGGGGGGCCTGGGTCACCGTGGTCATGGCCTGGCGGAAGTAGGCGTCGGGGGTCAGGCCGACGGCCGTGGAGCGGGCGATGAAGTGGCCCTCGATCGTGCCGAAGCCGTACACGAACTGGAAGACGGAGGAGATGGCCGCCGCCAGCCCGTGGGTGGGCAGGCCGGTGCGGCGGACGACCTGCTGGACCGTGCGGGCGAACGCGAGGTTGTTCGGGCCGATGTTGAGGAACGTGCCCGCCAGCGGTGACACCCAGGGGTGGCGGACCAGCAGGGCGCGGTAGGAGCGGGCCAGGGCGCGCAGCTGGTCGCGCCAGTCCTCGTCCTCGTTCGCCGCGTCGGGCAGCTCCAGGCCCTCGAAGGCCGCGTCCAGGGCGAGTTCGAGGAGGTCGTCCTTGGTGTCGACGTACCAGTACACGGACATCGCCGTCACGTTCAGCTCGGCCGCCAGCCGTCGCATGGAGAACTTGGCGAGGCCCTCCGCGTCCAGCAGCCGTACGGTGACCTCGGTGATCCGGGTCCGGTCGAGCCCGGAGGGCTGGCCGCCGCCCCGGCCGCCGCGCCGCCGCGCCTTGCCCTCCAGCCACACGCTGTGGTGCGGGGTGTCCTCGGCGGTCTCGGCCATGGCAGGGCACCTTCCTCGTCTTCCGGTACGGGGATATATGTTCCGGTACTGGGGAAGATGCTAGGCCTGCCCGGGCCGTCGGTGTTCAGCGCAGGGTGAGCGTGGTCTCGGTGTCGACCCGGGTCAGTTTCTCCGGGTTGCGGACGTAGTAGAGGCCGGTGATGCGGTCGTCCTCGAAGCGGATCGCGACGACACCGTCGATCTCGCCGTCCACCCGCAGGACGAGCGCCGGACCGCCGTTGACCATGGTGAACTCGCTGGTGAGCGTCACCTGGTGGCGGCGGGCGCCGCCGATGATGAAGCGGGCCACCTTGAGGGCGCCGCTGATCGGCCGGGGCGCGGCCTGCCGGAGTCCGCCGCCGTCGCTCATCAGGACGACGTCGGGGGCGAGCACGTCGAGGAACCCCTGGAGGTCCCCGGTGGTGAGCGCCTGCTGGAACGACTCCAGGGCGGCCCGGGTCCTGCTCTGGGAGACCACCTCGCGCGGGCGTCGGGCGTCGACGTGCCGGCGGGCGCGGTGCGCGATCTGGCGGACGGCCGCGGGGCTCTTGTCGACGGCGGCGGCGATCTCGTCGTAGCCGACGTCGAAGACCTCGCGCAGGACGAAGACGGCCCGCTCGGTCGGGGACAGGGTCTCGAGGACGAGCATCAGCGCCATCGACACGCTCTCGGCGAGCTCGACGTCCTGGGCCACGTCCGGGGTGGTGAGCAGGGGCTCGGGCAGCCAGGGGCCGACGTACGCCTCCTTGCGGCGGGACAGGGTGCGCAGGCGGTTGAGGGCCTGGCGGGTGGTGATGCGGACCAGGTAGGCGCGCGGGTCGCGCACCTCGTCCAGGTCGGTGTCCACCCACCGCAGCCAGGTCTCCTGCAACACGTCCTCGGCGTCGGCCGCCGAGCCGAGCATCTCGTAGGCGACGGTGAACAGCAGGTTGCGGTGGGCGACGAAGGCCTCGGTGGCCGGGTCGGTGGTGTGATCGTCCATGTCAGGGTCCCTCCCCCGTCCGGGGGTGGCTCAGACCGCGTGTTCGGCGGTGGCCGGGGGCTCGGCGTGCTCGCTCCGCAGGAGCTGCTGCTGCCGCCTGGATCCTCCCGAGACCTTGTGCAGACGGTACGCACCGGGCTTGTGCCCCTCGCCCGCCAGGTGCTCGACGATGCCCTTGCACACGAACTCCTTGAGCTTCGCACCGGGACGACCGCCGATGTGGAACCCGACCGCCACGTCGTACCGGTGGGCGAACTGGAAGATGCCGGCGCCCCGGCCCAGGCTGATGCACTGGCCGGCGAACGCCTGGTTCAGGGTCGCGGGCCGCTCACCCGCGATCCGGCTGAGCACCGTGTCGGCGGCCCGCGCGCCCAGCGGGATGGCGGCCTGGCAGCTCATCCGCAGCGGCAGGTCCGAGGGGGCCGCCGAGTCCCCGGCCGCGACGATGTGCGGGTCGTCGACGCTGGTCAGCGTCTCGTCGGTGAGGAGGCGGCCGAGGGCGTCGGTGCTCAGGCCGCTGCGCGCGGCCAGGTCCGGGACGCCGAAGCCGGCGGTCCAGACGGTCACCTCGCTCGGCAGCTCACGGCCGTCGGCGAGCCGTACGGCGTCGGCCGTCACGGCCGTCACCTTCGTGCCGGGGCCGTCCAGGACGGTCACCCCGAGGGCGGCCAGCCGCCCGGCGACCGAGCGCCGGCCCCGCGCGTGCAGGTACGGGCCGAGGAGCCCGCCGCAGAGCAGGGTCACGGTGTGGCCCTGCTCGGCCAGCTCGGCGGCGGTCTCGATGCCGGTCGGGCCGGCGCCGACGACGGTCAGCGGGGCCTTCGGGGACGCGGCCTCGACGGCCGGGCGCAGCCGCCGCGCGTCCTCCAGGGTGGCGATCGGGTGGGCGAACTCGGCCGCTCCGGGCACGCGCGGGTCGGCGCTGCCACTGCCCACCGCGTAGACCAGGTGGTCGTAGTGGACGGTGGCGCCGCTCTCCAGCGTCAGGGCGCGGCCGGGCGCGTCGATCCGGTTCACGGTGTCGACGACCAGCCGGACGCGCTCGCCGAGGACCTTCCGGTAGTCGACGACCGCGTCATGGGTGCCGGCCACCAGCTGGTGCAGCCGGATCCGCTCGACGAAGGACGGGCGCGGGTTGATCAGCGTGACGTTCACGTCGTCGCGGCTCGTCAGGCGGTTGGCGGCCATGACGCCGGCGTATCCCCCGCCGATCACGACGACTTCGGTGTTCTCGCTCACGGTGTCTCCTCCGGTTCCAGGGGGTTCGGCCACAAGACACCGGGGTCCCGCTCCCTGTGACAGCATGTGATGCAGGTCACATGAGAGCGGGCTGTTCCTCCTTGTCCGCCCTGCGCAGCAGCCCCGCGGCCACCAGGCCTCCGCCCAGTACGGCGACGGCCCCCACCAGCAGCCCCGCGCCCAGCCCGGCCGACAGCGACTCGCCCGCCGCCACGGAGGAGCTGAGTACGGCGCCGAGGACGGCGACGCCGAGCCCGTTCCCGAACTCCGCCAGCGTGCCGTTGACGCCCGCGCCCACCCCTGCCTTCTCCGGCGGTATCGCGCTCATGACCGCGTGGGCCATCGCCGGGTTGGCGACCGCGCAGCCGACGCCGATGAGCACCAGACCGGCCGCGACACCGCCGTATCCCTCGCCGCTGAGCGCGATGGCGACGAGCCCGCCCGCCATCAGCACCATGCCGGCCGGCACCGCCAGCGGGGCCCCGAGCCGTGCGGTGGCCTTCGCCGCGAGCCCGCTGAAGTTCAGCACGACGACGGTCAGCGCCAGCGGCGCGGTGCGCAGGCCCGCCTCCAGGGGGCCGTATCCGAGGACGGACTGGAGGTGCTGGGTGAGCAGGAAGAGCGCGCCGCCCATGCCGAAGGTGATCAGGACCGCCCCGCCGACCGCGCCGGTGAACCGGCGGTCACGGAAGAACGCCAGGTCGAGCATGGGGTACGGGATCCGGTTCTCCCAGCGGGCGAAAAGCGTGAGGACGACGGCGGCGACCGCCGCGCTCACCAGTACCCGGGCCGAGGTCCAGCCGTGGGCGGGGCCGGAGATGATCGCGAAGACCAGCGAGGCCATGCCGATCGTGGACAGCAGCGCGCCGAGCAGGTCGGGGCGGTCGCCGTGCGGGTTCTTGGACTCGGGGACCAGGGCGACGACGGCCGCGAGACCGAGCGCCGCGACCGGCAGGTTGATCAGGAAGATCGTGCCCCACGCGAAGTGGTCGAGCACGAAGCCGCCGACGAGCGGGCCGGTGGCGAAGCCGAGCGCGTTCACCGCGGCCCAGATGCCGATCGCCTTCGGCTGCTCGTCGGGCGTGAAGATCTGCATCGCCACGGCGAGGGTGGTGGTGAGCAGCAGCGCGCCGCCCACGCCCATGCCGGCCCGGGCGGCGATCAGCTGGCCGGAGGTGGTGGCGAACCCGGCCACCGCCGAGCCCACGCCGAACAGGGCGAGGCCCGTGGCCAGCATCTTCTTGCGGCCGTAGAGGTCGGCGGCGCTGCCCGCGGCGAGCAGCAGACCGGACTGGACGAGCGAGTACGCGTTGATCATCCACTGGATGTCGGCGGTGCTCGCGTCCAGCGCACGGGTGAGGGAGGGGATCGCGACGTTCAGGATCGTGTTGTCGAGCAGCACGGTGAGCTGCGCGAGACAGATCACGGCGAGGATGAGCCAGCGTCGAGGGTGGGAGGTAGTCACGCTGTACACCGTAGAAGGACTCCCATACGGCGTACAACGGAGTTACAGAGCTACGGAGTCACAGAGCTACGGAGTCACGAAGAAGGGCGGTGGCTACAAGCCACCGCCCTTCACCCGCTACCGCCAGGTCAGCTGCTCGCCTTCTGCGTCAGGTCGTAGAAGGTGGACGAACCCACCGTCACCTTCTTGAAGTTGGCCTCGACCCAGGAGGTGATCTGCGAGGACGTACCGCTGCTGCTGCCGCCCATGCCACCGCCGGTGCCGCTGGAGATGAAGTAGTGGATCTTGCCGTCCGCCACGTACTCCTTGAACTGCGCCAGCGTCGGGGACGGGTCGGTGCCGTTGAAGCCGCCGATCGCCATGACCGCGTCGCCCGTGGAGAGCTGGTAGCTCGCCGCGTTCTGGGCGCCGATCGCCGCCGCGACCCAGGTGTACTTGCCGGAGTCGGTCTCCAGCAGCTTCTTGGCCTCGTCGGAGACGCTCGCGCCGTTCAGCAGGCCGCCGACGCCACCGCCGCCGCCCATGCCCCCGCCGTCACCGGTCTGGCCGCCGGGACCGCCCTGCCGGCTCTGGCCCTGGCTGTTGCCGTTGCCGTTCTGCTGGTTGTTCTGGCCCTGCTGGCCCGGCATGCCGCCGCCGAAGCCGTTGCCGTTCTGGGAGTTGCCGTTGCCGTTCTGCTGCTGGTTCTGACCCTGCTGGTTCTGACCCTGCTGACCCGGCATACCGCCGCCGTTGCCGCCGCCGAAGCCGCCCCGGCCGCCGCCACCGCCCATGCCGCCGCCCATCATGGACGCGCCCGACGGGCCCGCCGTGACGATGGAGCCGGTGTGGCCCGTCTGCAGGGTGCTGATCGTGTACGCGGTCGGGCCGGCCAGGGAGGCGACCAGACCGACCGAGGCCGCCGCGAGGGCGAGCTGACGGTTGATCCGGCCCGCGAAGACCAGGCCGAGCGCGGCGGCGAGGCCGCCGATCAGGACCAGCCACTTCAGCCAGGGCAGGTAGTCCGAGGTGCGGTTGAGCAGGACGTACGACCAGGAGGCCGCCGCCACGACCGAGGCCGCGAGGGTGATCGAGGCCCACAGCTCGGACCGCTTCTCCCACAGCAGACCGGCGCCCATGCCGATCACGGCCGCCATGTAGGGGGCGAGGGCCACCGTGTAGTACTGGTGGAAGATGCCCGCCATGTAGCTGAAGACGACCATGGTGATCAGCAGCGAGCCGCCCCAGACGAGGAGCAGACCGCGGGTGGCCGAGGTGCGCTTGAGCTTGCCGGTGGCCACCAGACCGGCGACGAGCAGGATCAGCGCGGCCGGCAGCAGCCAGGAGATCTGGCCGCCGATCTCGGAGTTGAACATCCGGTCCCAGCCGGTCTCGCCCCACTGGCCGCCGCTGTTGCCGCCACCGCCGCCGACGCTGCCGGTCTCCTCGCCGTTGAGGCGGCCGAGACCGTTGTAGCCGAAGGTCAGCTCCAGGAAGGAGTTGTTCTGCGAGCCGCCGATGTACGGGCGGGAGGAGGCGGGCCACAGCTCCACGATCGCGACCCACCAGCCGCCGGACGCGACCAGCGCACCGGTGGCCAGGGCCAGCTGTCCGAACCGCTTCTTCACGCTCACCGGCGCGCAGACCGCGTAGACGATCGCGAGCGGCGGGAGGATCAGGAACGCCTGGAGCGTCTTGGCGAGGAACGCGAAGCCGATCGCGACCCCGGCCCACACCAGCCACTTCGTCCGGCCGTCCTCCACCGCGCGAGCGGTGAAGTAGCAGGCCACGGCCATCAGCAGGGCCAGCATCGCGTCCGGGTTGTTGAACCGGAACATCAGCGCGGCGACGGGGGTGAGCGCGAGCACGGCGCCCGCGATCAGGCCGGCCGCGGCGCTGAACCGGCGGCGCACGGAGGCGTAGACGACGGCGACCGTGCCGACGCCCATCAGCACCTCGGGGGCGAGGATCGCCCAGGAGTTCAGGCCGAAGATCCTCACCGACAGGGCCATCGGCCACAGCGAGGCCGGGGGCTTGTCGACGGTGATGGCGTTGCCCGCGTCCAGCGAGCCGAAGAAGAACGCCTTCCAGGACTGGCTGCCCGCCTGGACGGCCGCCGAGTAGAAGGAGTTGGCGTACCCGGAGGCGCTCAGGTTGTAGAGGTAGAGGAGGAGGGTGGCGGCCAGCAGGCCGAGGAAGGCCGGGCGGACCCAGCGGGGGTCCTCGGGGCGGCCGCGCCAGAGTCTGCGGTGCAGGGGCTGCTTCGGCTCACCCGACTCGGGGGCCGGTGCGGCCGGCTGCTGCGGCTCCGTGGCCGGAGGGGCAGTGGGGGGCGGGCCCCAGGCCGTCGGTTGGTCGAGATGGGTGGTCATCGGGGGTCCCCCGGGTCGGTGTCGTGAGGGCGCACCGGCTGCAGTCGCATGGTGGCGTCCCTCCAGGTGCCGTCCGCGGCTTCGCCGGCGCGGAACTGGGTGGTCTCATGGGTGGCGGTGGTGTTCCGGTACGGCGAGGCGTACGCCGGCTCGGCCGGACGGGCCGGGTGCTGCGGCCCGTACGACGGTGCGGCCGGGTACGGCGACGCGTACGGCGTCGGCTGCGCCGGGAGGTGGGAGGCGACCACGGTCGATGCCGGGGCGTCGTCCTCGTCGTCCTCCCGTCGGTCCGAGAACACCCACGCGCGAAAGAGCAGGAAGCGCAGGACCGTCGCCGCGAGGTTGGCGGCGATCAGCACCGCGAGTTCGGTGGAGTGCGCGGGTTCGGTGGTCGCCGCGTTCAGGGCGACGAGCGAGCCGCTGGTCAGCGCCAGGCCGATGCCGAAGACGACCAGGCCCTGCGCCTGGTGCTTGACGGCCCCGCCACGGCCGCGGACCCCGAAGGTCAGCCGGCGGTTGGCGGCGGTGTTGGCGACCGCGGACACCAGCAGGGCGAGCGCGTTGGCGAACTGCGAGCCCGTGAACTGGCGGAAGCCGCTGTAGAGCAGCAGATAGAACAGAGTGGACAGACCGCCCACGACACAGAAGCCGACGAGCTGGCGGGCCAGGCCCTTGGGCACGTCCTGGATCTCGCGGTCGCGCGGGTCGTCGCCGAACGGGCGGGCGAGCCGGTCGAGCGAGAGGGAGCCGGTGGCCAGGGCCTTGCCCACGCGCCACACGCCCTTGAGGTCGTCGGTGGCCGTCTTCACGATGTGCACCGTGGAGTCCGGGTCGTCGACCCAGTCGACGGGCACCTCGTGGATCCTGAGGCCGGCCCGCTCGGCGAGCACCAGCATCTCCGTGTCGAAGAACCAGCCGGTGTCCTCCACCAGGGGCAGGAGCACCTGGGCGACATCACGGCGGATCGCCTTGAAGCCGCACTGGGCGTCCGAGAAACGGGCCTGGAGCGAGCCGCGCAGGATCAGGTTGTACGCGCGGCTGATGAACTCCCTCTTCGGGCCGCGCACCACGCGCGAGCTGCGGGAGAGCCGGGAGCCGATCGCCAGGTCGGAGTGACCGGAGATCAGCGGGGCCACCAGCGGCAGCAGCGCGTTGAGGTCGGTGGACAGGTCCACGTCCATGTACGCGAGGATCGGGGCGTCCGAGGCCGACCAGACGGTCCGCAGCGCACGGCCGCGGCCCTTCTGCTCCAGCCGGAAGTTCCTGACCTCCGGGATCCGCGCCTCCAGCCGGCGCGCCACCTCGGGGGTGGTGTCGGTCGACGCGTTGTCCGCGATCGTGATGCGGAACGTGTAGGGGAACGTACGCGTCAGGTGGTCGTGCAGTCTCTCGACGCACGGCTGGAGGTCCTTCTCCTCGTTGTAGACGGGGATCACTACGTCCAGGACAGGCGTACCGGCTATGGCGGCCGGGAGGTGCTCCCGCGCCGGCAGGGTGCCGGGAGAAGAGTCGGTTCGCATGCCAACGACTTTCGTCAAGCGCCCTGTTGCACCCATGTGGTGGCACTGTGCTCGACCTGTGAGTCCAGTTGCCAGTTCGTTTCGGGGGCGGGCTGGGGCACGGCGGGGGCAAGAGCGGGCAGATGCACCGTAAAGATGGTCTGCCCGGGCACGCTGTCCACCGTCACGGCACCGCCGTGCGCGGTCGCCACGGCCTGCACGATGGCGAGTCCGAGGCCGGTGGAGCCGGTGGAGCGGGAGCGTGCCGAGTCGCCCCTGGCGAACCGCTCGAAGACGTGCGGGAGGAGGTCGGGCGGAATGCCCTGCCCGTTGTCCTGGACGTCGACGCACAGCCACGGTCCGCGCCGCTGCACCCGTGCGGTGACGGTCGTCCCGGGCGGGGTGTGGGTACGGGCGTTGGCCAGCAGGTTGACGAGCACCTGCTGGAGGCGGGCCGAGTCGGCGGAGACGAGCGCGGGCTCGTCGGGCAGTTCGAGCCGCCAGACGTGGTCGCGTCCGGCCGCGCGGGCGTCGCTGATGGTGTCGATGACCAGCGGTACGAGGTCGGTCTGGTCGAACTGCAGCGGGCGCCCGGCGTCGAGCCGGGCGAGCAGCAGCAGGTCCTCGACGAGGAGGGTCATCCGGCCGGCCTCGGACTCGATCCGGCCGAGGGCGTGCTTGGTGTCGGGGCCGACCTCTTCCCGTCCGCGGCGGGTGAGCTCGGCGTACCCGCGGATGGAGGCGAGGGGCGTCCTGAGCTCATGGCTGGCGTCCGCGACGAACTGGCGGACCCGCATCTCGCTCTCCTGGCGGGCGTGCAGGGCGCCGTGGACGTGGTTCAGCATCCGGTTCAGCGCGGCGCCGACCTGCCCGACTTCGGTGTGCGGATCCGTCTCGGACTCGGGCACCCGCTCGCTGAGGTTGACCTCGCCGGTGTGCAGGGGGAGCTCGGAGACCCGGGTCGCGGTGGCGGCGACCTTGCGGAGGGGGCGGGTGGCGACGTTGACCATGACGGTACCGGCGAGCCCGGCGGCGATGAGACCGGCGACGGTGAGGCTGATCTCGACGATGATCAGGGTGTTGATGGTGCCGTCGACGTCGGAGGTGGGGATGCCGACGTAGAAGCTGCCGTTCTTGCCGGTGACGTACTGGACCATGTAGTTACCGAGACCCGGAATCTCGATGGTGTGGAAACTCCGGTCCTGCGCCACCGAGCCGAGCGCCTTCATCTGGGACTCGTTGAGGTCCACCGGGTTCGTCCGCATGACGCCGGCGGCGTCGTTCTTCTTGGTGGCGACCTTGGCGCTGGTGATCGAGCCGCCCTCCACCTTGGCCGCGACCGTCTTCTGCGGGCCCGGGCCCTGGACGACGTCGTCGAGTGTGTTCGTCTCCTGGGGTGCCTTGCCGCTGGTGGTGCCGTTGCCGGTCTTGGCGCCGCCCTTGTCTCCGAAACCTCCGGTCGGCCCGCCCGAGGCGCGCATGGCGGACTCCTTGAGAGAGCCTTCCAACTGGCCGTACAGATGGTCCCGGAGGACCAGCGTGGTGACCGTCCCGATCACCGCACAGACGACCGCGATCAGTGTCACGGACACGACGACGAGCCGGGTCCGCAGGGTGCGCGGCTTTCCCGCTCGTCTCTTCTGCGGACGCGGCCGTCGTCGCCCGCTCATGACGCGGCGGGCTTGATCAGGTAACCGGCCCCACGCCGGGTGTGGATCATCGGCTCCCGGCCGGCGTCTATCTTCCGGCGCAGGTACGAGATGTACAGCTCGACCACGTTGGCCTGGCCACCGAAGTCGTACGACCACACCCGGTCCAGGATCTGCGCCTTGCTCAGCACGCGCCGCGGGTTGCGCATCAGGAAGCGCAGCAGCTCGAACTCGGTGGCGGTGAGGTGGATGTTCTCCCCGGCCCGCGAGACCTCGTGGCTGTCCTCGTCGAGGGTGAGGTCACCGACGACGAGCACGGAGTCGGAGCGCCGGTCGGCGGCGCCGGAACGGCGGATGAGCCCCCGCAGCCGGGCCACGACCTCTTCGAGGCTGAACGGCTTGGTGACGTAGTCGTCGCCCCCGGCGGTGAGACCGGCGATACGGTCCTCGACGGCGTCCTTGGCGGTGAGGAACAGGACGGGGACGTCCGGCAGCTCACGGCGCAGCCGGCCCAGGACGGTCAGCCCGTCCATGTCGGGCAGCATCATGTCGAGGACGACGGCGTCGGGACGGAACTCCCGGGCGGTCTGGATGGCACCGGTGCCGTCACCCGCACTGCGGATCTGCCATCCCTCGTAGCGCAGGGCCATGGACAGCAGTTCGGTGATCGACAGCTCGTCGTCCACCACAAGCACTCGGACGGGGCTCCCGTCCGGCCTCAGCAGTTCGGTGCGCCCCTGGGGCGAGGTCGTGGTCATGGGGAACACCATGTCGGTGTCCTCTGAGAACACTCTTTCCAGAACCTGTGATTTCCCTGAGAAACTCACAGGAGCCTCTCAGGCAATGCCTGGCAACCCCTGACGCGGAGTTGATCTCGGGCGGCTCCGGCCCTGCTCACCGCCCGTCGTCCCCGATCAGCCGGTGCCGGGCCGCTCGAACCCGTGACTGTGTTCCACCTTGGCGATGTGCAGGGAGTACCGCTCGTACCAGTGTGCCCTGCCGTACTCCTTGGCGGCCCGGTGCTCCTCGTGTGCCCGCCACCGCTCGATTCCAGCCAGGTCCCGGAAGTAGGCGACGGTGATCCCGAGCCCTCCCGGGGTACGGGCCGAGTCCTCTCCCAGAAACCCCGGGACGTCCTTCACGAGGTCCCCGAGCCGCTCCGCCGTCTCGCCGTACCCCGGGTCCGGCTCGGCGCGCAGGGAGGTGAAGACGACGGCGTAGTACGGCGGCCGATGTGCGGGGACAGGAGTGATCCGCTGTTCGCTCATGTCGTCCACGATCGGCCGAGGGGCCGCCACGGGTCCAGGGACCTTGCCGAACGGGATCCGTCCGGGATCCAAGTCTTTACCCGAGGGCCGGCCCGGGTGGCACCCGCTCAGAACAGGCCGTCCTGCAGAGGCCCGCCCTCCTTGAACTCCCGCACGGGAACCCGCACTTCCGCATCTCCCCCAGCGCCTTCCGGAACCAGCTCCCACCCCCTCATCAACCGTGTGTCCAGCACGATCACCCCCTCCCCGCCCGCCAGATGAAGATCGGGCCCGGCCGCGGCCACCAGCTCCCCGCTCACCACGCCGCCGGCGACGAGCTCGCTCACCTCACCCCGGGCGGCGGGTGCCGTGTCCAGTCCGAACACCCGCAGATGGTCGACGCCTTCGAAGGGCGCGCGGGTCAACGACTCCGGCCACTGCGCCAGTTCCACGGCCCGCCCGTGCAACTCCCTGAGCTCACGGATCCGCTCCTCCCCGTCCCTCGGCAGGGCACCGCGCACCGCCCGCTTCTCGGCGTACGGAATCCGGTCCGGCACCCGCAGCGCCGCCCGCAGCAGCTCCTCGGTCCGCCGGGCGGCCATCAGCGGTCCGCCGCCCAGCCAGCTGAAGCAGACCGCCCCCTGCTCCAGCAGCCGCGCCGGCCCCCGCTCGACCGCCGTGATCCCGACCTTGACCAGCCCCGGCCCGAACCACGCCAGATACACCCGGTACGGCCGGGGGTCGTCGGCGACCCCGTCCGCGGCGACGGAATGCGCCCGGTCCAGCCGCGCGCACTCCTCGCACCGCGCCCCCGCACTCCTCCGCGACACCGCCGCCCGCACCGGGCACGCATGCCCCCGAGCCCCGACACACTCCCGTACACCCCCTTCCGCGACCGCGAAGGCCACCCGCTTCCCCCAGGACAGCGGGCTGCGCCGCCCTCCGTCCCACAGCAGCACGGGACCCTCAGTCGCCCACCGCAGCCCCGCGCACCTCCATGCCCGTACCATCGCCCACCACGCTAGCCCCCACCCCTGACAACGCGCCCTGAGCTGCGACTTCACGCCCGGCTTTCCGCGCGGCCGGCCGCGCGGCGAGCAGGCATCCGACGCACTCCGGATGACCGTCCCGGGCCGAGGTGTCCCGCACCCGCATCCCCCACTCCGCCCGCGGCCGCACCCCCGGCGGCTTGCCCCACCCGGTCAGGTGCAGCGCCCAGGTGACCAGCACGCTCACGGCCGCCACGGCACCCCCGCCGACCAGCAGAGCGGGGGAGACGGCACACACCCCGACCCCCATCACGGCGGTCCCGGCGGTCGCGATCCCGAAGCCGGTCCAGCCGGCGACCGTGTGCCCCTCGTCGTACTGATGACCTGCCACGCAATTCCCTCACCATCTAAGAGGTTGATGTTCTGAACCTCTTACAAGGTAAGAGAAACCGAAAGCAGATAACAAGGACCCAGCACGAACCCTCCGAGAGGAACCCTGCCCGCGATGACAGCGCAGCCACCCCGCCCCCGCCCCGCGGCGACGCCCGCCCAGGCGATCTCGGCCATGGACGACCTCATCGCGGCGAGCATGATCGGCCAGCAGGAGATGGCCCAGCGCCTCGGCCTGAACGTCACCGACCTGACCTGCTTCGCCTACGTCCTCCAGGCGGGCGAGGATCTGCTGACGGCAGGCGAGTTGGCGACCCGCGTACACGTCACCACGGGCGCGGTCACCGGCATCCTGAACCGGCTGGAACGCGCCGGTTACGTCACCCGGCGCCCCGATCCCCAGGACCGCCGCAGGGTCCGGGTGGCCGCCGTACCCTCCGCGGTGGCCCGGGCGTACGCGCTCTACCAGCCGTACTACGACCGTCTGAACGAGCTCTTCGCGGACTACTCCCCGGAGGAGACCGCGGTCCTGGCGGACTGGTTCACCCGGGCGACGGCACTGGCGAACGCGTACCGCGAGGAGCGCCGCGCCGACGAGGACGGGGAGCCCGTCACGGGGTGAAGGAGACGACCGAGGTGTAGTCGGAACCGACGTGGAACTCCACCCGCTGGGTCCCGCTCGGTGAGCCGATGCCCCGCAGCGGCAGCGTCCAGGTCCGGGTGGAGCCGCTGACCGCCATCGAGGGGCTGGTCCCCAGCTCGCTCCAACTCCACTGCGTCGAACGGCTCCGGTAGAGGCCGCCGTTCTCGATCATGTAGTCGGCGCCCAGGGCGGAGGGCGACGGATAGGGAAGCTGGTAGCCGGTCGAGGTGTCGCCGTCGGTGTCGATGAAGACGTGATAGTAGCTGTCCGAGGCGTGGAAGGAGGCCCGGAAGGTGACGGTTCCGGAGGACAGGCAGATCGAGTAGTCGGTGATGGGGCCGGAGCCCGCGCCGGAGGAACAGGAACTGCCGCTGTCGCCACTGCCCGTCCCGGTCCCGGTCCCGGCTCCGGTACCGGTTCCGGAACCGGTCCGCTTGGTGGCGGCCGGCTCGTCCTGGTCGTCCGCGCCGGACGACGTGCCGGCGGTGTCCGGATCCGTGGTCGACGACGCCTTCGGCGAGGCGCTCTTCCGGTCGGCCGACGGCGAGGCGGACACCGACGCGGACGCGGAGGCCGAGGCCGACCCGGGCACGCTCGGCGGCGGACCGTACGTCCCGCCCCCCTGGGTGTGATCCGGCCCGGCACCCGGCACGGCCGCCGAGGACCGGCTGTCACCGCCGTCGCGGACGACGAAGACACCGGCGATCAGCGCCGCGACGAGGACTCCGACGCCGGCGAACAACGCGGCCCGCGGCAACCGCCGCCGCAGGGCCGGTTCCGCCGCGGCCTGCCCGGGAGAGACGGTCCCGGCGCGATCGTCACCATCACGCGCCCCGCCGGCCACCGCACTTCGACGGACACCGCCCGGCCGCACCGCCGCACCGGAACGGCCGCCGCTCGCGGCCGCACCGGCCGCCGCTTCCGGTCCGCCGAGTTCCGCGACGAACGACTCGGCCGCCGAGGACATCACCGCAGGCTGCTCCTCCGCCTCCGGCTCACCGCCTGCCGCGCCCCGGGGGTCCTCCTCGGAACCGTCCCCGGCCCCCGGCCCGGCGCCCCGGGCGGACGCCGCAGCGATCGCCGACGGTCCCTTGGACCGGCGCGGCAGCGGACCCTGCACTGTCGGGGCGTCCTTCCACGAGAGCTACGCCGAACGCATCGGGCGACATGGACGGCGATGGGCGGCAGTGAAGGCACCGGGCCGCCGATCGTAACGGAGGCCGATCGTAACGGAGTTCGAACGCATCCAACCGGAAGGATGTTGTCGCCGGATTGCTTCGGACCGTATTCGACCGTTCGGCTGTTCGGCCCACGAAGCGGGATGCCGTGCAGGGCGTCGCGAGCGTCGCAGGCCCTTCACCTGTGACCATGAAGCGTTCATGGAAAGTGATCGCTGGGGTGATGTGTGAACTGGTTGACCTCGCTGCCGGCGGTGGTGCTGGTCGTGGGCGGGCTCCTGCTCGCCCTCCTGGGCACGGCGGCGGCGCGGGTCGGCGTCCGGGTGCTCGTACCGGCCGGGGAACACGACCGGGTGCCGCAGATCGCCATGCCCCTGATGTCGTCCCTCGGCGCCGCCTTCGCGATCTTTGCGGCGCTCACCCTGGCCAGCGAGGCCGGCTATCTGCGCGCGGCGGAGGCGTTGGTGAGCGACGAGGCGGCCGCGGCCTCCCGCCTGGCATGGGCGGCGACCAGTCCGCGCGTCCGTTCGGAGCCGATCCAGACGGCGCTACTGGACTACCTGCAGACCACCCGGGCCAGGGAATGGAAGGGCGCGGCAGCGGCGTCCGGTGACGACCCGACGACCGCTCGCGCGATCGCCCGCCTGGAGCGGAGTGTGCGCGCCGAGGCGGCCCGGCCCGCGGTGGGCACCACGACGGGAACGGAGCTGGTGGTGTCCCTGGACGGTGTCACCAGTGGTCGCCGCGCCCGCATCGCGGCGGCCTCGCGCGATGTTCCCGTGCTCTACGTCGTGACGCTCGTGGCCAGTGGGCTGGCCTTGATCGTGAACGCGGGCGCACTGGTCTTCCGCACCGGCCTGCGCACGTCCCTGCTCGTCGCGGGCTTGGCGAGCGTGGTCGGGCTGAGCCTGGCGCTGCTCTTCGCGCTCAGCGCGTCCTGGAGCGGAGCGTTCATCGTCAGCGGGCATCCGCTCGACGCCGTCGCCCATGACCTGAAGTCCGGCTTCTTCCACGGCGGCCCCTAGGGCCTGTCGTGTGGATCAGGCCGCAGACGCGGGGGCTCACCGGCACCGAACAGACCCGTCGATGTCCTGCGACCTGATCCAAACGACAGGCCCTAGCCGACGGACACGATCCGTACGGCGGCGCCGAGGCGTGCGGGTCGTCGGCCGCTTCTCGTACCCGACCGGATCGGGCACGGGAATGTCGGGTCCGGCAGGGTGGTCCGTTCCTAACGTGAGTGCTCGAAGGGAAGGGGGCCGGGGTGCTGGAACGGCTGAACCAGGCCATGGAGCACATCGAACGCCACCTTGATCAGCGGATCGAGGTGGCCGACCTGGCGCGGATCGCGGTGACTTCGGAGTATCACCTGCGGCGGATGTTCTCCGCGCTGGCGGGAGTGCCGCTGTCGGAGTACATCCGGCGCAGACGGCTCACGGTCGCCGGCGCCGAGGTGCTGGCCGGAGAGCGGACACTGCTGGAGATCGCCGTGCGGTACGGCTACACGTCGGGGGAGGCGTTCGCGCGTGCGTTCCGTGCCATGCACGGCGTCGGGCCCGGCGAGGCCAGACGGTCCGGTGCGCCTCTGCAGTCCCAGCAACGGCTGTCCTTCCGCCTCATCGTCGAAGGGAGTAGCAGCATGCGATACCGGGTCGTGGAGAAGGACGAGTTCCGTGTGGTGGGCAGGAAGGCGCGCGTTCCGCTGGTGCACGAGGGGATGAATCCCGCCATCGCCGACTTCATCCGGGGTCTCGGGCAGGAGACGCTGCAGCGGATGCGGGGCCTGTCCGATCAGGAGCCGGAGGGGATCGTGGGGGTGAGTGCGAACCTCGACGCGAGTCGGGCGGAAGGAACCGAACTCGACTACTACCACGGGGTGGTGACCGGAGCCGACGCGCCCGAGGACATGGACGCGCTCACCGTGCCGGCCGGGACGTGGGCCGTGTTCGAGAGCTCCGGGCCGTTTCCGCAGGCGCTGCAGTACCTCTGGCGGGACGTGTTCACCCAGTGGTTCCCGTCCAATCCGTACCGGAGCCGTCCGGGACCCGAGATCCTGCGGACCCGGCTGTCGCCGGATGCCGCGCAGGCGGACGCGGAGCTGTGGATCCCCGTGGAGCGAACCACGGCCTGAACGGGCGGGCCCTCGAAACGGTCACGGAGGTCGGGACTCCACCACGCGGCGCTCAATCGGCCGAATGGCCCCGGGAGACGATCTCCTGGGGCTCACCGTGATCGTCACCGTCCCAGGAGTTCGCGCGCTTCCCCTTCCGATGTCAACCGAGGTACGGCTGCTCATGATGTTCCAGAAAGTGCCGAATCCGTAGCCGCTGCGTGTGGTGCATGGGCAGCTTGCCCAGTTCCTCCTCCGAGACGAAGCGCAGCTCCGTGGATTCGTCGGAGAGAGCGAGTCCTCCGCCGACCACTCGGGCGGTGAAGCAGACATTGAACTGTCGACGCACCTCACCGTCCGTGTAGGCGATGACGTGGCGAGGGTCGGTGTAGGTCCCGACGAGCCCGGTGATCTCCACGTCCAGGCCCGTTTCCTCCTTCACTTCGCGGACGGCGGTTCCCGGCAGCGAGTCGGTCATCTCCATGCCGCCGCCGGGCAGCGCCCAGAGATCGTTGTCCCGCCGGCGCTGCAGAAGAATGCGGCCTTCGTCGTCGGTGACCACCGCGGACGCCGCGACGACCAGACTGTTGGGCTCCGGGGCGTCCGGATCGTCGTAGTACTCGGTACGGGCCATGCTCACCCTTCTCGGACCGGCGTCGCCCTGGGATGCCTGCCTCAGGGGTACGACTTCCCGTGCTCGTCTCCGCCACTGCCGGCGGGCTGTCGAGTCAGAACGGAACAGGAGCGTCTTACCCTGCGGCGGCCCGCGGTCGGCCCGACCGGAGTCCGGTCAGAACTCCAGCACCTCGCGGTCGAGCGGATACCGCGCACGATGACGGCCGTCGTACGGCGAGGGCGTGATCGGCAGGACGCCGGTCGGCTGCAGGCCCAGGTTGTCGTCCCAGATCCGGGGTTCGACCTGTCCGACGACGCGGAACTGCCGGAAGGTGAACGGCGGGCTGTCGGTCGGGAAGAACTCGGCTGTGGTCATCACCTGGAAGTGCAGGTGCGGCGTGGTCGAGTTGCCGCTGTTGCCGATCAGCCCGAGGACCTGGCCGGATTCGACCCGGTCGCCCTCCCGAACCCTGAGCGAGCCGGCCGTCAGGTGGGCGTAGAGCAGATAGCGGCCCGGCGCGACTTCCAGGGTGACGTGGTTGCCGACAGTGTCCTCGATCGGCGGGATGGGCGGCGTGAGGGGCGGCGGGTTGTCCGGGAGTCCGTCCTGAACCTCCACCACTCTGCCGCCGGCCGAGGCCACGACCGGCTGACGGTAGCTCAGGTAGCTGGTGAGCCGTGTGGGGTCGCCTTCCCAGGTCTGCCCTCGCTCGCCGACCCGGTACCAGTCGATCGCGAAGCGCTGCGGCACATAGAAGCGACCGTTGATCGGGGCGAGGCCGCGCCGGTGGTGCGTGTTGCCGCAGCACGACTCGCTGGAGTACCAGGTGCCGGGGCGGACCGGCGGGCGCAGGTTCAACGGCGCGGTGCCGGCGGTCCGGGTGGCCTGCACCGTCTCCTCGAACGCGGAGGGTCCGGACGGGGTCAGGACGGCACCCGAGAGATGGTGTTCGAGGACCTTGGGCGCCTGCCGACCGCGGTCGAGGGCCAGGTCGAGCCAGATGATCCACTGCTGGGAGCCCTGGATGACGGTCGGCGTCGGTGCCGGGGGCGGCGGGGTGTACCCGTCCGCACCCGGCAGGGGGTCGCCCACCGGATGGGCTGCCTCGGCCAGCGCCTGCCCGCTCAGCGAGCCGATGACCCGTTGTGTGCGGGCGTCTCGGACGTCGACACGGTCGAGCCGCACCTGCGTGCTGCTGGACAGTGCGTTCGTGGTGAGCAGTTCGTACGAGAGGTGCGTCTTGCCGTCCGTGGCGACGAACGGCGTCGGTTCGGTCATCACTGCCGCCGTCAACGGCGTGAACTGTGCGCCGGGCGCCGGAGTGGCCGCGCCGGTTCCGTGTCCGGTTCCCGCTGAGGCCACCAGCATGCCGGCCGCGAGCACGGCAGCGGCGAGCCCGCGAAGTAGCGGGCTGCGGCCAGTGCGGTTGCGAGGGTCGCGCTCTGCCATTGCGCTCTTTCATTCGTCGGATCCCGGGCCGCGAAGGACGCCGGCACGCCCCGCGCCGAGGCGCAGGCCCATGTAATCCGGCGGCACGCCGCTCCGGGCGGAGGGCACCGGAGTCGGACGCCGAACTGCACCCGTCCAGCCGCACCGCCCACCAAGCCCTCGCCTCACGGCGGCTTCGGGGCGCTGCACGTGCGGACAACGAGGTCCGCCGGGGTGAAGTCGACGGGCTCACCTGGAAGTCGATCGACTTCGAGACGGGTGAGCTGTACGTGGACCACCGGATCCAGCGGGCGGGCCGTCAGATCCACGAAGTACGGGACGCCCATCGAGCCTGGCAACCTCACCCGTGTTCGCCCTGCGGGCCCGCCGCGCCGGCCACCGGTGATCCCGCTTCGGAACACGCGCATCCTCCGGTACTCGCAGATGCCCCAAAACGCAAGAGGCCCCGGATCTCTCCGGGGCCTCTCACCTGTGTGCACTCGGCAGGATTCGAACCTGCAACCTTCTGATCCGTAGTCAGATGCTCTATCCGTTAAGCTACGAGTGCTTGTTATTCGGTTTTTCTTGTCTTCGATCCTTGCCCTTCCGGGCCGCTCTCGGCGACAGGAAGAACATTACATGACTGCCGCCGACATGTGAAATCCGTTTGCCATACCCCTTGTGACCTGCGGAAACGGCCTCAGAGGGGGTCAGAGGGGACGACGAAGCCCCGGGCCGTGAACGGACCGGGGCTTCGAGGGATCTGGCGGAGGCGGAGGGATTTGAACCCTCGATGGGCTTTAAGGCCCAAACCGCATTAGCAGTGCGGCGCCATAGACCGGACTAGGCGACGCCTCCAGCACAACCTCTCGCGTCTCGCGTGGGTGCGAGTGGTGCGTGCAGATGATGACACAGTCGAGCGTGCTGTCACCAATCGACGTCCACGGTACTAGGCAGTCGGGTCACAGGGCAAAGGGCTTCCCCTGCGGAACGTCCGGCGTGGCGCCGCGTTGGTCCGGGCATGTCGCAGGTCACCGCCATCCCGCTCAGCAGCAGCCCTCCCCCACGGCGCCGGAGCACCGTCGCCCTGTCCCTCGCCGTCGCCCTCGCCGTCGCCCTGGCCCTCGGCGCCCTCCTCCCCTCTCCCGCCTCCGCCGGCGCCGCCCTCGCGCCCCCGCCCGTCCGGGAGGAGGACCGGGCGGATCAGGATCACCTCGTCGTCACCGTCCGGCACGCGGGTGACCGGGTCGATGGGGTGTTCGAGGTGTGGTGCCGGCCCGGCGGCGGCCGTCACCCGGACGTGTCGGGCGCGTGCCGGACCGTGGAACGCGGCACCCGCTGGGGGCGGGACCCCTTCGCCCCGGTGCCGAGCGGTTCCGTGTGCACCATGCGGTACGGCGGAGCGGCCACCGCCCATGTCACCGGCCGCTGGGCCGGGCGGCCCGTCGACGCGACGTACGACCGCCGCAACGGGTGCGAGATCGAGCGGTGGGACCGGATGGTGCCGCTGCTGCCCGCACAGCCCGGCCTTCGACCCGCCTCCACCACCCCCTGACCCGTCACCCCACTCACCCCACTCACCCCACCCCTCACCCCACCCCCTGACCCGCCCCGCTGCCCCGAGGGCGGTAGCCCGGATTCCGTTCTGTCGCTGCCGTCCTGGGGCGCGTCCGCGTGCACAGGCCGCCCACGGCGGGTTCACCCGTCCCGTACATCTCCCACGAAGGTCATACGACGGTCACACGTTCTGTGTCACTTCGTCGTGCGAGCTCCCTCTCATCCGGGGCCTGTGACGGGGACCCAGCCCTTAGACTCCCTCGCGTGACACGCTGCGGACCGGTTGGCAAGATGGCCCGAGCGGTCGGCAAGGTGCGGTAACAGGGAGGAAGCGACTCGTGAGCAGCAGGCCATCCCGAGGCGCTGCTCGCCTCGCAGCCATACTCGACGCGCTCCCCGATGCGTTGTTGCTGGTCAACGCCAACGGGACCGTCGTCAACGCCAACACCATCGCGCTCGAGGCCTTCGAGACGCCCGGTACGGCTCTGGTGGGGCGGGGGCTGCTCGATCTGCTTCCGCAGTTCGATTCGAAGCTCATCCCGGGGTCCATGCGCCGGCCCGACCACATGGACCCGCGCGGGCGGACCAAGCCGACCCGGATGGTCGCCCGGCGCACCGACGGCTCCGAGTTCCCCGTCGAGGTCACCAGCGCCAATCTGGAGAACGGCCAGCAGGCCTACGACGGCTACGGCTACAGCGGCGACGAGCTGCTGATGCTCGTCGTTCGGGACCTGACCGGCACCGTCGACACCGAGGCCGAGCTGGCCCGGTCGCAGCGGCAGACCGAGATGATCCTGCGGGCCGCGTCCGAAGGCGTCGTCGGGACCGACACGGACGGGCGCATCGTGCTCGTCAACCCCGCCGCCGCGCAGATCCTCGGCTACCGCGCCAGCGATCTCGGCGGCAAGGAGCTGCACACCCTCATCGTGCACTCGCGCGCCGACGGCTCGCCCTTCCCGTACGACGAGTCGCCGCTCGCCGACACCCTGCGCTCCGGGCGCAAGCACCGGGTGCGCGGGCAGGTGCTGTGGTCCAAGGGCGGCGAGAAGGTCTCGGTCGACCTGACCACCGCTCCCGTGCGCGACGGGGACCAGCTCGTCGGCGCCGTGATGACCTTCACCGACCGGCGGTCGTACGACGATCTCGTCGCGGAGAAGGAAGGCGTCGAGAAGCGGCACGAGGACGAGTTGGAGCGGCTCTCCGAGGAGCACGCCTCCGACCTCACCGCGCTCCGCCAGCAGCACGTCACCGAGCTGGAGGAGCTGCGCGAGCAGCACTCGGAGGAGGTCGCCGACGCCGAGGAGCGCTACGCGGCCCTCGGTGAGCGGGAGAAGGACCGGTACGACGCCCTCGCCGGGCGGTACGACCAGCTGCTCACCCTCCTCGCGACCTCCCTGCGCGGCCCCCTCGACGAACTGCGCCGCGAGCTGGCCGCGCTCGCCGCGGACGACGCCGGGCAGCTGTGGCCCGAGGCCAACCAGGTGCTCCATCACCTGTCGGCCGGATATTCGAGGATCACCACCCTCATCGACAACGTCCTCGGCTACCAGCGCCTCGACGCGGGCGGCGAGACGATCGCCCGTACGAAGGTGATGCTCGACGCCGTCGTCGCCGCCGGTGTCGACGGCGCCGTCGAGCTCATCGGGCCCGGCCGGGTGCAGTTCGCCGTGCACGCGCCGCCCATCGAGGCCGAGGTCGACGCCCGGCTGCTCGCGACCGCGCTCGCCCATCTCGTCGCCGACGTCGCGGGCGTCGACGCCACCGGCAACGCGCCCGTCTCGGCGGGCGGTTACATGGACAACACGGTCGTCGTCGCGGCCGCCCAGCGGGGCGAGGTCGTACGGATCGAGGTGCGCGGGCCGTACAGCGGGGGCGACCCGGTGCACGAGCCGATCGTGCGCGGGATCGTGCGCGCCCACGGGGGCGTGCTCCAGACGCACGAGGTGCCGGGCATGAGCGGCAGTGCGTACGTCCTCGAGGTCCCCCTCGGGGGTGGAGCGGGCGCGGTCGCCCCTCCGGCGCCCGCCGCGCTGCCCGCCGCCCTGCCTCCGGCGCAGAGCGCCCCCGACGCCGGCGAGCCCGCCGAGCAGGGGCACGGACGCCGACGGGCGCGCCGGTCCTCCGTGGACGCCTTCCTGGAGGGCGAGGTGCCGGGCCCGGCCGAAAGCGCCGAGGCGGAGAACGCGCCGCCCACCGGGCGTCGGCGCCGACGCGGCCCCGCCGCCGACGAGACGCCCGGTGAGCTGCCCGAGGGAGCCGAGGGGGCCGAGGACGCCTCCGGCGGTTCCGGCCGGCGCCGCGGCCGTCCCGCCGAGAACCCGGGGAACACCGGGTACGCCGGGGCCCTCGAGGTGGCCGGTGCGGGCGTGGCCGAGGGCGCGGTGGTGACCGCCGCCGAGAGCGCGGCCGGTACGGCCGCCGCGGGCACGGGACTGGGCGGCACCGTTCCGCCCCAGGGCGTACCCGCGCCGCCCGGCGGACGACGGGCCCGCGACGAAGGACAGCAGAACGCCCTGCCCCCCGCCCTGCCCGCGGTCGCCGGTGCTCCCGTGTCCGCCGAGGATGCTCAGCCGACCGGGCGTCGGCGGCGCGCCCTCGCCGCCGCGTCCGAGCGTGCCGCCGCGCAGGAGTCGGGGCCGCGCACGGTGTTCGCCCTGCCGCCGGCCGAGGCGGACCGGGCGGCCGACGGTCAGCCGCAGGAGGGCGGGCCGGTTCCGGTGCCCGTGCCGATGCCCGGCCAGGCTCCGGTGGCCCAGATTCCCGCCCAGGGCACCTCCGAGGACGCCCTCATCGACCACGGCCGTCATGACGCCGTGGCGCAGGACCAGGCCGAGGACCACACCCCGCCCCAGCCGCACCCCACGAACGCACCCACCGGCCGCCGCCGTCGCGCGGTCGGCCAGCCCGGGGAGCCGGGGGCCCTCCCCGTCGCCCCCATGAGCACGGTCGCACCCGGGGGCGTCCCCGCCCAGGCCACGGCTCCGGCCCAGGCACAGCAGCCACAGCAGGCACAGCTGGCATCACAGGCACAGCAAGCGCAGCTGGCCGCGCAGGCGCAGCAAGCGCAGCAGCCACAGGGCCTGGGCCTGGAGGCCGTCGGGCAGCCGCCGGTACCCGTTGCCGGTCAGCCCGGCCAGCCGGTCCCCCCTGCCGGCCATCCCGTCCCCGGCCATCCCGTCCCCGGCCACCCCCTCCCCGCTCAGGCCCTGCCCGGCCGCCCGGCCCTCCCTCAGGCCGCCCCGGGTCAGCCCGTCCCGCCCCAGGCAGCCGCCGCCGCGCCCGCCCAACCGCAGCCCGCGAACGCGACCCCCGCGCAGGCCCGGCCGCTCCCCGCCGAGGCCACCCCCGGCGCCGCCCAGGGAACGCCCGCCGCAGGCGCCCAGATCGTCCCCACTCCGCCGACCGCCACCCCCAGCACAGGCACCCCCCTCCCGCCCGAGGCCCCCGTGGCGCAGCCGCTGCCCGCCGAGGCCGCGGCGCTGCCCATGGACCCGAACTCCACGCAGGGCCGGGCGATCAGTGTGCGGACACTGGGGCAGGGGGTCCCCTTCACCCGGCAGGCCGCCCAGGTCCAGCAGGCGCAGCCCGCCGCGCAGGCCACGGCCACTCCCGCCCCGCACTCACCGGGCGGTTCCGGGCGTCGCCGCAAGCTGGGCACCCCGCCGGACCCGGCGTCCCGCCCGGAGCAGACGGCGCGTCCGCATCCGCCGGCCGAGCAGCCCGTGGCGGGTCAGGCGCCCCTGCCCGCGCACCCCTCGCTCGCGGGACAGCCGTTGCCCCCGCAGCCGTCCCTCGCCGGACAGCCGCTGCCCCAGCCCTCCCTCGTCGGACAGCCGCGGCTCGTTCCGGGGGCGACCGAGGGGGCCGGGCGGTCGTACGCCATAGGGGCGCCGGACGAGAACGCCGCCGAGGGTCCCGAGCCGCTGGACGGTCCCGGTGGGGCCGTCGAGGTGGCGGATCCGCCGCGGCCGATGCCGATGGACGACGAGCTGCCGCCGGAGCCGCTGGACAACCCGCGCCGGCTGCTGGTGTGGCCCGCGCCGGACGTCTCCACCCAGCAGGCGCTCAGCGACAGCGGCTACCGGCCCGTCATCGTGCACTCGCGCGAGGAGGTCGACGCGCAGATCGCCGCGTTCCCGGCCGCGCTGTTCGTGGACCCGCTGACCGGGCCGATCACCCGTACCGCGCTGCAGTCGCTGCGCCAGGCGGCCGTGGCCGCGGAGGTCCCGGTGCTGGTCACGGCCGGTCTCGGGCAGGCGACGCGGGAGGCGGCCTACGGCGCCGACCCCGCCGTACTGCTGAAGGCGCTGGCGCCCCGGGACAGTGAGCAGCACCCGCCGCGCGTACTGCTCATCGAGGAGCACGCGGAGATCGCGCTGGCCCTGACGGCGACGCTGGAGCGGCGTGGGATGCAGGTGGCGCGGGCGGCCAGTGACGCGGACGCCGTGACGCTCGCGGGACAGCTGCGGCCGAACCTGGTGGTGATGGACCTGATGCAGGTGCACCGGCGGCAGGCCGGATTCGCCGGGATCATCGACTGGCTGCGGGTGAACGGCCAGCTCAACCGCACCCCGCTGGTCGTCTACACCGCCGCCGTCGACCAGGCGGACCTGCCCCGGCTGGCGTCGGGGGAGACGGTGCTGTTCCTGGCCGAGCGGTCGACCAGCGCCGAGGTGCAGGTCCGGATCGTGGACCTGCTGTCCCGCATCGGCACCAACTAGCACCCACCGGCGCCCGCTAGGGCCTGTCGTCAAATTCCCGTCGTCGCCCGAAGGGCGGCCCCGCGGCGTCTGGCGCGTGCTCTCGGCGTGCCGGGCGTAGACGCTCGTACTGGACGTACTTGGGTCTGCGCCCGGTGCGGCGAGTGGGGGTGCCCCCTCTGGGGGAGCGTGCCAGGCGTCGCGGGGCAGACGGGAATTTGACGACAGGCTCTAGGGGAGATCGGGCCTGATCACCCTGCGTACCGCCTCCTTGACGGAGGCCCGCAGGCGGTCGCGGCCCGGGTCCTCGGCGGACTCGCCGGTCAGGCCTTCGGCTGGCGGGCGGTGTTCCTGGGCGCGGCCGTGCTCACCGCCGTCCTCGGCCTGCTGACCGCCGCCGCCCTGCCCGTCGAACACCGCCGACCCCGCGAGGGCGGTCTCCTCAGCGGCCTGCGCACCATGCCCGGACTGGTCCGCCGCTCCCCCGACCTGTGGCGGGCCTGCGTACGACAGGCCGGCATGTACGGCGCGTGGAGCGCCCTGTGGACCTCGCTGGCGCTGCTGCTGACGGGTGAGCCGTACGCGCTGTCGACCGCGACGGCCGGGCTGTTCGGGCTGTTCGGGCTCGCGGCGAGCGTGGTCGCGCCGCTGGCGGGCGGCCTGGTCGACCGCTTCGGCGCCGCCAAGGTCGTCCGCAACGCCTATGTCCTCGCCGCCGTCTCCGTCCCGCTCTTCTGGCTGGGCGGGCACGCGCTCCCGGCGCTCTTCGTGGCCGCCGTCGCGATCCACGCGGCCCTGGTCGCCTCCCATGTCGCCAACCAGACCCTCGCCCTGACCACCACCTCGTCCCCGGCCACCGCCAACAGCGCCTACGTCGTCGCGGGCTTCGCCGGCGGCGCCACCGCCTCGGCCCTGGCGGGCCTCGCCTTCACCCACTTCGGCTGGGGCGGCGTGGTCACGGTGGCGGGGGTGTGGCTGGCGCTGGGGTGGAGCACCACGGCCGTACGACGGTGAACCACCAGGCCGTACGACGCTGAAACCGGCGCACGCCGGGCAGGTGCCGCGAGGTGACCTGCCCGACGTGCGCTTCCACCGTACTCAGAGCCGTACTCAGAGCTGGGTGATGTCCAGCGCGCCCTCGGCGTACTGCCGGCGCAGCACCTTCTTGTCGAACTTGCCCACGCTCGTCTTCGGGACCGCCTCGACGATCGTCCAGCGCTCCGGGAGCTGCCACTTGGCGATCTTCCCCTCCTCGGCGAGGAAGGTGCGCAGGGTGTCGAAGTCGGCGCTGGCGCCCTCCTTGAGGACGACCGTGGCCAGCGGGCGCTCGCCCCAGCGGTCGTCGGGGACGGCGACGACGGCCGCCTCGGCGACGGCCGGGTGGGCCATCAGGGCGTTCTCCAGCTCCACCGAGGAGATCCACTCGCCGCCGGACTTGATGACGTCCTTGGCGCGGTCGGTGAGGGTGAGGAAGCCGTCGGGGCTGATGGTGCCGACGTCACCCGTCTTCAGCCAGCCGTCCTCGCTGAACTTGTCGGCGGGGCGCAGGGCTTCGGCGCCGGGGCCGTTGTAGTAGGCGCCCGCGATCCACGGGCCGCGCACCTCCAGCTCGCCCGCGGACTCGCCGTCCCAGGGGAGGCGCTCGCCGCCGGGGCCGGTGAGGCGGGCCTCGACGCCGGCCGGGAAGCGGCCCTGGGTGAGGCGGTAGGCGAACTCCTCGGGCATGCCGACGACATGGGCCGGCGGGCGGGCGATGGTGCCGAGCGGGGAGGTCTCCGTCATGCCCCAGGCGTGGCAGACCCGCATGCCGAGGTCGTCGAAGGCCGACATCAGGGCGGGCGGACAGGCCGAGCCGCCGATGGTCACCTGGGTGAGGGAGGTGACGTCCCGCGGCTTGACGGTGAGCTCGGCCAGCAGGCCCTGCCAGATGGTGGGCACGGCGGCGGCGTGGGTCGGCTTCTCGCTCTCGATCATCTCGGCGAGCGGGCCGGGCTGCAGGAAGCGGTCCGGCATCAGCATGTTGACGCCGGTCATGAAGGTGGCGTGCGGCAGGCCCCAGGCGTTGACGTGGAACTGGGGGACCACGATGAGCGAGGTGTCCTGGTCGGTGAGGCCCATCGACTGGGCCATGTTGACCTGCATGGAGTGCAGATAGATCGAGCGGTGGCTGTAGACCACGCCCTTGGGGTCGCCGGTGGTGCCGGAGGTGTAGCACATGGCGGCGGCCGAGCGCTCGTCCAGCTCGGGCCAGTCGTAGTCGGTGGGCTTTCCGGCGATGAGGTCCTCGTACTCGTGGACCTGGGGGCGGACGCCCGCGAGGAGGGAACGGTCGCCGGGGCCGGAGACGACCACGTGCTCGACCGTCGGCAGGTGCGGGAGCAGCGGGGCCAGCAGGGGGAGCAGGGAGCCGTTGGCGATGACGACCTTGTCCGCCGCGTGGTTGACGATCCACGCCAGCTGCTCGGCGGGCAGGCGCAGGTTGAGGGTGTGCAGGACCGCGCCCATGGAGGGGATCGCGAAGTACGCCTCGACGTGCTCGCCGTTGTTCCACATGAGGGTGGCGACCCGGTCGTCGCCCTCGACGCCGAGGTCCTCGCGCAGGGCGTGGGCCAGCTGGGCGGTGCGGGCGCCGATCTCGGCGAAGGTGCGGCGCTGCGGGGCGCCCTCGCCCGTCCAGGTGGTCACCCGCGACGACCCGTGGATCCTCGTCCCGTGAGTCAGGATCCTCGAGATCAGCAGCGGTACGTCCTGCATGGTGCTCAGCACGGCGTCCTCCCTGGGCGGCGACATTGCCTACGCGGTGGTAACGGTTGCGCTGATTCTGCGCACATACCGCGTGGTATGTCACTAGGTAGCGATGATCGATCACCTCACTTAAAGCCCCGGTAAAACCACCACGTCGGCACGCTAGCGGACAAGCCCCAGCTCAGGGTCCTCGCGGAGCTTGCCGAGCGCCCGGGACACCGCCGATTTCACCGTGCCCACCGAGACCCCGAGGACTTCGGCCGTCTGGGCCTCGCTGAGGTCCTCGTAGTACCTCAGGACGACCATCGCCCGCTGGCGGTCCGGCAGCTTCATGATCGCCCGCCACATCGCGTCGTGCAGCGCCTGCCGCTCGGCCTGGTCCTCCTCGCCGGGCCCGATCTCCGGCTCGGGCAGCTCGTCGCAGACGTACTCGTCGACCTTGCGCTTGCGCCACTGCGAGGTGCGGGTGTTCAGCAGCGCGCGGCGGACATAGCCGTCGAGCGCCCGGTGGTCCTCGATCCGCTCCCACGCGACGTACGTCTTGGTGAGGGCGGTCTGCAGCAGGTCCTCCGCGTCGCTCGGGTTGGCCGTGAGCGACCGGGCGGTGCGCAGCAGCACCGGCTGGCGGTCTCTGACGTACGACGCGAAGGACGGGTACGGAGACGGCCGCCTCTGGCCGTGGGAGGCGCTGGTGCAGACGGGTGTGGTCATGGCTCCACGCTAGGAGTGAGCCCCTGTAATCCGGATCGCCCGCAGGTGCCGAAGACAGGTCCGCCTCAGGTTGTAGGGGTGGTGCTGCCTCCACCTCCTGTAGGTGGAGCGGAGGACGCCGAGTACTACGGGTCGACCCTGAGACGTACCGCCGGCGTTCAGCCGTCGGCGGTCAGGACCAGGCCGGACGTGGGCACTCCCGTCCCGGCCGTCACCAGGGTCCGGGCCGCGCCCGGCACCTGGTTGACGGAGGTGCCGCGCAACTGCCGTACCGCTTCCGCCACCCCGTTCATACCGTGGAGGTACGCCTCCCCGAGCTGCCCCCCATGGGTGTTGAGCGGCAGCCGGTCCTCCGCGACGAAACCGGCCGCCTCACCGGGCGCACAGAAGCCGAACTCCTCGAGCTGCATCAGCACGAACGGCGTGAAGTGGTCGTACACCACCGCCACGTCGACGTCGGCGGGCGCGAGCCCGGAGGTGCGCCACAGCTGGCGGGCCACCACGGCCATCTCCGGCAGCCCGGTCAGGTCGTCGCGGTAGAAGCTGGTCATCTGCTCCTGGGCCCGCCCGGCGCCCTGCGCGGCCGCCGCGATCACGGCGGGCGGATGCGGCAGATCGCGGGCCCGCTCCACCGAGGTGACGACCAGGGCCTGGCCGCCGTCCGTCTCCTGGCAGCAGTCCAGCAGCCTGAGCGGCTCGGCGATCCAGCGGGAGGAGGCGTGGTCGGCGAGGGTGATCGGGCGGCCGTGGAAGTACGCCGCCGGATTCGCCGCCGCGTGCCGGCGGGCCGTGACGGCGACCGGCCCGAAGGCCTCCTCCGGTGTCAGCCGGTAGGTGTGCAGATACCGCTGGGCCGCCATCGCCACCCAGGAGGCCGGGGTGAGCAGCCCGAACGGCATCACCCAGCCCAGCGCCACCCCCTCCGCCGTGGGCTCCCGGTGCCGTACGCCCGAGCCGAAACGGCGGCCCGAGCGCTCGTTGAAGGCCCGGTAGCAGACCACCACCTCGGCCACGCCCGCCGCGATCGCGAGCGCCGCCTGCTGGACGGTCGCACAGGCCGCCCCGCCCCCGTAGTGCACCCGGGAGAAGAAGGACAGCTCGCCCATCCCGCAGGCCTGCGCCACGGTGATCTCCGGGCTGGTGTCCATGGTGAACGTCACCAGGCCGTCCACGTCGGCCGCCGTCAGCCCCGCGTCGTCGAGCGCCGCCCGCACCGCCTCCGTGGCCAGCCCGAGCTCGCTGCGCCCCGAGTCCTTGGAGAACTCGGTGGCCCCGATGCCGACGACGGCGGCCCGGCCGCCCAGCTCGTCACGCGCGCGTACGCTCATCGCGGGTCGTCCTCCCGGAGGGTGACCGTCACGCTTCCGATGCCCTGGTGCGGGTCGGCCAGGCCCGGCGCGGTGAGCGTGACCGTGCCGGTGACATGCCGGCCGATGCCGTTGTCGCCGGTGATCCGCACCACGACCGTGTCGTCCGCGCCGACCTCCTCGACCGTGCCGCGCAGCACCATCGTGTCGCCGGGGTAGTTGGGCGCCCCCAGCCGGATGGCGACCTTGTGGATCCGGGCCTGCGGGCCGAACGTGTCGGTGAGGTAGCGGCCGACCAGGCCGTTGGTGGTGAGGATGTTCATGAAGACGTCCGGGGAGCCCTTCGCACGGGCCGCCTCGGGGTCGTGGTGGACGTCCTGGTAGTCGCGCGAGGCGAGCGCCCCGGCCACGATCAGCGTCCGGGTGATCTCGATCTCCAGCGGGGGCAGCGCATCGCCGGCGTTCACACCGTCACCGCCCGGAACACGGGAAGCGTCAGCTCGTCGTCGTCCCGCCGGAACTCGAGCCGTACCGGCATCCCGATCCGCACCTTGTCGTACGGCACTCCGACCACCTCGCTCACGATCCGCACCCCCTCGGCGAGTTCGACCAGGACGACCGCGTAAGGCGGCGCGAAGGCCGGGAACGGCGGGTGGTGCAGGACGACGTACGAGAACACGGTCCCCTCGCCGGACGCGTCCACGGTGTCCCACTCCGGGCTGCCGCAGCCCTGGCAGCCGGGCAGCCACGGGAAGCGGAGGGTCGCGCAGGCGACGCAGCGCTGGAGGAGGAGGCGGTGTTCGCGCACGCCCTCCCAGAAACCGGCGTTGTCGCGGTTGACCACGGGCCGGGGCCGGCGCTCGCGCGGTGCCGCTTTCCGGCGGGCCGGGGCGTACTTGAGGATGCGGAAGCGGTGGGTGCCGACGAGCTCGCGGCCGACCCTGACGTCCGTCCGGGTGGTGACGAAGTGGCCGGTGCCCAGCTTGGTGGTCTTCCGCTCCGACACCGACTCGATCACCGTGTCGAAGGCGACCTCGTCGCCGGGGCGCAGCGGGCGGACGTACTCCTGCTCGCAGTCGGTGGCCACGACCGCCGTGCAGCCCGCAGTGTCGAGGACGGCGAGCAGCTCCTCGTAGGCCGGGGCGCGACCCCCGTGTCCGCCGAGGCCGCCCATGATCCAGGCCTGGAGCATGGTGGGCGGGGCGATGGCGTCGGGCCCGGTGTACGCGGGGTTCGCGTCGCCCATGGCCTCGCACCAGTGGCGGATCATCGGCGCGTTGACGGGGTCCCGGCCGGTGCCGGCGACGGCGGCGGGCCGGCCCTCGTAGGCCTTCAGACGTGCGTGGAGCCCGTCGTCGTCCACGGTCGCCGCTCCCTCCGGAAAGTCACCGCTCGAAAATCACCGCTCGGGCAGGTTTCTGACTGTCCGTCAGATAGGGGGCGGTGTCAAGGTCACGGGAGGGCGGCCGGGGTGGCGTGGACCCGACGGCACGACAAGGGCCTGGACACGCCCGCGCGGCGGCCGCCCGGACACGACTGCGCGGCGGTGCCGAGGCACCGCCGCGCAGTCGCTGTCACACCCCCACGGAGCACATTCCGGCGGAGACCGGAGCCGGCGTCCCCGGTCTCCGCCGGCTCATCGGCTCACCGGCTCACCTGAAGAGCGGGGCGAAGGAGACCGCGGTGTTGCTGTTGCCCTGGTTGAGGGCCGTGTAGGCGGCGCCGTTGACCTGCCCGGTGTTGCTCTGGTTCGCGGCGCCCGAGCCGACGGCGTTCTGCTGGGTGGTCGAGGAGTTGCCGTTGTTGTCGCGTCCGACACCGCTGCCCACGATGCTCGCGACACCCGCGTTCGATCCGTCGTCCGCGAAGCCGCCGTTGTCCGCCACCGCGATGCCGGTGAAGAGCGCGGCGGCCAGCGGAAGGGCGGAGACGGCGGCGATGACGCGGGCGGTACGGATGCTTGCCATGTTGGTCCTCCAGAACCATCGGACTGTGCAGTGCGAAGCCTGAGCGGCTCGAACTGCGGCTTTCACCAGGTCGATTGGCCGACCGGCCCGGTGCGGTGACGACGTCGCGAGACCAGAGTTGCCCACCGGAACCCGCCGAACCACCTCGGAAGACCCGATTAGCACGCAAGCGTGATGACAAGTCGATAAACCCCCGACGGCACTTTTCTTCTTCCGGACGCTCTGGTCACGGGCGAGTCGGACCGCTGTCACGCAGGCCCCACAAGAGGTGAAGCGTTCCGCCGGATGTCCGGCCGTCGGCACGGCTCCCGGCGCGTCGCGACGCTCCCGCTCTTCCCTTTCTCGAACACCAGTACGACACTGAGTGCATGGCCACCACCGACCGGCACAGCACCCGCAACCCGGACCGCCGTCCGGGCCGGCACCCCCGGCAGGCCGCCACCCTGGCCCTCGCCCACGCCCTGTCGGCCGCCGAGCGCGGCCTGGCCGTCATCCCCCTGTCCCGCACCAAACTCCCGGCCCTGCGCTCCCCCCACCGCCCCGAGGACCCTCCGTGCCACGGCACCTGCGGACGCTTCGGCCACGGGGTGTACGACGCCTCGACCGACCCGGCCCGCATCCGCGCGCTCTTCGCCGCCGCCCCCTGGGCCACCGGCTACGGCATCGCCTGCGGCCTGCCCCCGCACCGTCTGATCGGCGTCGACCTGGACACCAAGTCCGGTACGGACGCCACGGGCGCCCTGCGCGAGCTGGGCCTGCGCCACCTGTTCAGCATTCCGCCGACGGTCGTGGTCGTCACCCCCTCGGGCGGGCGGCACCTCTGGCTCACCGGCCCGCCGGACGCCGTGATCCCCAACTCGGCCGGCCGACTGGCCCCCGGGATCGACATCCGGGGCGCCGGGGGATACCTGGTCGGCCCCGGCTCGCGCACGGCGCACGGGGTGTACACCACGGCACCGGGCACCGCCCACCTCGTACCGGCGCCCTGCCCACGGGGGCTGCTGAGGCTACTGGTAGAGAGGGCCGACTCCAGAGGCACTCCTGGTACTCCTGCCACTCCTGCCACTCCTGGCACTTCTGGCGCTTCTTCGGGCCGGGCGAGTGGTGCGCACGGCCGGGGCCTGCTCCAGTTCGTCCTGGCCGCGCACGAGGGCCAGCGCAACACCCGGCTGTTCTGGGCGGCCTGCCGGGCCTACGAGAACGGCATCGGCGAGGCGCTCGCCGACGCGCTCGTCGCGGCCGCGGTCCGCACGGGGCTGACGGAACGCGAGGCCCGCTCCACGGTCGCGTCGGCGGCGCGGATGTCCCGCCCTACGGCGTGAAGACCTGCTCCAGCCGGTTGATGGCGCCGTCGTCGCCGGTCTCGTACCGGAACACCAGCCCGGAGTCGGGGTGCGCGTCGACCCAGTCGATCAGCTCCTGCACGCCGATGCGCCGGTTCTCGGTGCTGTCGGTGATCGGCGTGACGGCGGTGACGTACGCGGCCTGGTCCAGCGCCCAGCGACTGTCCTCCCCGGAGACGACGAAGGGGGCGCCGTCGGTGTCCTCGCCGGGGCATCCCCAGGCCCCGTGCTGGATGACCAGGTTCACCTTGCCGGTGTCGGCGGGAAGCTCCTCGATCCGGAACAGGGCGAACTCGTCGGGGTCGTAGTCCTCGGGGGTTGGGGGCTTGTCGGCACAGGAGGTGGCGGATCCGGCGGGGGCGGCCGAGGTGGTGGCGGAGGGCTTGGGCTTGGGGGTGGCGTCGGATGTGCCGGCCGATGTGCCGGTCGATGTACCGGTGCCGGTGGATGTCGCTGTGGCCACGGAGCCGGCGGGTTCAGCGGCGGCCCCTGCGGTCGCGCCGGCGCTCTTCGCAGTGCCCGCGCCCGCGGCGGTCCCCCCGGCCGCGGCAGAGTCGCCGCCCTTGTCGCATCCGGTGAGTACGGCGGTCAGCGTGGCGGCGGCCATGAGCGCGCCGACGACGGGTCTGAGCCGGTTGACCTTCATCTGGGACGTCCCCCTGTGCACGGGCGGCCCAGTCGGCCGCACCCGAGCCGGGACGCTAACAACGTCCCTGGTCAGAGGGGGAGAGCAGCAAGCCCTTGCGTCACACAGTCGAGACACGGCTGTCACGGGGCGGGGACGGGTGTGACGGGGTGGGGTTGCGTGCGGCCACCCCCTCACCGATCTCGGGCGTCATGACACAGAGCGGGTCGTCGTTGCACCTGTCGGCGAGGACGACGGGCCGGACCACACCCTTCTGGCCTTGCCCGTAGTACACCCGCGCGCTGCCGCCCGGCAGCTGCAATGATCCGCAACCGTCGCAAGGCCTTCCTCGTCTCCGCCGCGCTCCTTGGCGGCGCCTTGCCGATGACGGCGTGCGACCAGGGCAGCGACGCCACCGCCGGCTTCTCCGACACGACGGACACGACGGCGGTGGCGAACACGTCCGACGCCAGGGGCGTCAGCGGCACGGGCACGATCTGCGGCGACACCTCCTCGGGGTCGTGATCGAGAACGGCATCGCCATCCAGATCACCGACGGCACGCTCCTCTGACCCAGCAGCCGGCAGAAGGGGTGTCCCGGGGTCGGGACACCCCTTTCGAACCGTTGCCGGACGGGACCTGTGGGGCGCAGATCTAGGCGTATGGCTACACCGCGGCCTTGTCAGGCTGGGCGGGAAGTGTTGCTTTTGCCACAACCGGTCCCACAAACTGCCGGTGCCGAGGCTCAGCCTCTGCTCTTTGCCGTCTTAACCGGAGGATCAGGCGGTTTCCCGATACCCGACAATGTCGTTTGAGCCTTTTGGTCAATAAAATGGGTCACGAGCTGCTGGGCCGCCCCGAAAACGACCGACCAAGCGAGAATCTGTATCGGTGTGTCGAGTGCGCTCAACCCAGGAAGAAATGCTCCCCGAATAAACAGAATTCCAACGAAAGCCGCTATCGCTCCGAGCGGAAACTTCAGAGTGGCTGCTGCTAGAGGGAGAGCGTAAGGGGAAGTATGGTTGTCACTTATTCTTCGCAGGGCGGCAATTGTTGTCAATGCGGCCCCCACGAGCCCAGCAAGTTCTACAGAAAGGACATCCAAGCGGTCAGCGTAGTCGTCAACGAAGCGTCGATTCTTGCTAATTATTTCCTCACCTGTAGGGCAAACGATCACGTCCTCTGGCTCTAGAGGCGGATTCCCGTTACCGGTAATCAAGTCCCCCTTCTGGGGATGCTCGAAGCACAGGCTCAGAGTCTGTGGATCGAAGGCGCCCCAAATGGCAAGCGCCGCAGCACCGAGAAACGTAAGTCCAGTTGCAAGCCATAGCATGTTGGCAAAGATTCGAACCCGCCGCAGTCTGCCGTCAAGAGCCGCGTACGATATACCTAGCGCTTGAACTATTACGATGCGATCCCGTTTCGATACACTCTCTTCTTTTTGAGCTCCATTCAAGATTGACTTGATGGTCGCTTCTGCCCCTATGCGCTGCGGGCTATCCTTGTGTATGTACTGCTGGACCATTGCTTTTACGAATCCACAGCGGGCAGTTAGTTCTTCGTCGGAACTCTGCGCTAGCAGATTCACATCAGCAGCTCTTATGTTTGCCCATATTCGCTCTAGCCTATTCGCCTTCCTGAATCGATTGAGCCATCCATGTTTTTCCATGCATGCCATTTCGGCGATCCTGAGATGCCCCCTAGCTCCGGTGAGAAGTTTTTCCCGCTCGCACTTCCCATTTTCATCTCCTATGCATTCCTGAATGCTGAGCTCTGTTCGCAAGTAGCGAATCCAGGCAAGGGGTAGTTCTATCCATGGAGGTTTAGAGTCGGTCTGTTTCAGTGAGTTTTCGACAGCTCGCTCCACAGCCTTTTCGGCAGCGCGTTCCGCGACATTTTCCGCTTCGAATCCAGGACTGGATTGAGGGTTCTCGGTCATAGCAGTCACCTCATCCGGCAACAGCAAATCTAACGGTGGTCCGTAGCAGCGGGTTGCAGCAGAAATTGCCGAATATGGCAGCAAATTGGAGACAGCCGCTCGAGTCCCCATGGGGATGAGTTGCGCAAGGAGGAGCGCAAAGGCGGTCTGCGCTCAGGCGCTAGGTCAACTTGCCATTTGAGGAATCCGACTCTTGTAGTCGAATGGTCAATTAGGGCAGAACCCGATCTGAATTCTCAGGATACGCCTGTTGACTGTGGGGCGCCGAGCTCAAGGTTCCTGCTGGCCGCCCAAGCCGCGATGTACCCCTGCCAAGGCATCAGGTGGCTGATTGTTGTGTGCGTGGCCCAACCGGCCTGCCCGCCGCTCCACAGCCTGTGGACCGTGCGGCCGTATGCGGCCGAAAGGCGTCGCCGAAGGCGTCCCACTGCTGTTCCCCCTGCCCCGCGCCGTGGTGACGGCCGGTACCCGGTCGCGTGGCTGCACATCGTGGCCCCGCGCGGAGCGATTCCCATCGCCACGTCGCGGTGTGCGTGCGGCCGGGACCGCAGCGCCATCGGTAAACCGCGTGTGCTCGCCCTGATCACCGACCACGAAGCCCACCGCACTGCTTGTCCACTCCGCACCCACGAGGAAGGGAGGGCCGCCGCATGACCGACACAATCGACGGGACCGCGCTGCTCAACGAGGTGGAAGCCTTCCACGCCGCTTCAACGTCTTCCCGACCGAAGCCGCGTTCGTCGCCGTCCACGCTGTGGGACGCGCACGCCCACTTGCTCGACTGCTTCGACTCCCCCCGTCTCGCGTTCCTCTCGCCCGAGCCCGGCTCGAGGAAGTCCCGCGCGCTGGACGTGGTCGAAACCCTCGTGCCGCGCGCCACGGCGGCTGTGGACGCTTCCGCCGCAGCGCTGTTCCGGTCCGTGTCCGGCATCGACGGCGGCCGGCCCACGATCCTCTTCGACGAGATCGACACGATCTTCGGCCCCAAGGCCGGGGACAACGAGCAGCTCCAAGGGTTCATCAACGCCGGTCACGCACGCGCGCGTCCGATGTACCGGTGTGTGGGGGATGGCTCCAACCAACAGGTACAGGGCTTCCCCTCGGTCTCGGTCGCCGGTCTCGGCTCCCTGCCGGACACGATCATGACCCGGTCCGTGGTCATCCGCATGCGCCGCCGGGCCCGAAACGAGAAGGTGGAAGCCTTCCGCACCCGCATCCACGTGCGGGAAGGCAACCGGCTCCGAGACCGTCTCGCCAAGTGGGCCGAGAACGCGCAGGAGCGCATCACGAGTGCTTTCCCGGAGATGCCCGACGGGGTCACCGACCGGCCGGCCGACGTGTGGGAACCCCCGCTCGCCATCGCGGACGCGGTCGGCGGCGACTGGCCCGAGCGGGCCCGCGCCGCCTGCGTGACCCTGGTAACCGCGTCCAAGGTCAACGACAAAGGCAGCATCGGAATCCGGCTGCTGGCCGACCTGCCAACCACGTCATGGTCGGTATCGACCGCTTGCCCACCGTCGCCATCCTCGCCCGGCTCAACGCCCTGGACCACGCCCCCTGGGCCGACCTGCACGGCAAGCCGCTCGACAACCGGCGCCTGTCCCGGATGCTCGCCGAGTACATGACCGGCGACACCGAGCCCATCACGTCCCGCAACATCAAGACCGCCGGAAGCGTCCTCAAGGGCTACTACACCGCCTACCTCCGGGACGCCTGGGCCCGCTACTGCCCCCTCCCCGCCCCCGGAAAGTCCGCTACCTCCGCTACCCGGCACCGAAAACCTGGCCTGACCAGCAACAACGCGGTAGCGGCAACCGGCCAAGGTCGCCGCTCCCGCCCCGCTACCCATCCGCTCCCGCTACCTCCAACAGGCCCATGACCTGCGAGGTAGCAGCGGTAGCGGAAGTAGCGGCCCTCAGAGAGACCTCCCGAAGGACCGACCCCGAGAAGGAGTCACCACCTTGGCTGGCACCGAAAAGCTCAAGCTCGCCGAAGTCCTCAAAGAGATCAAGACGAGCCGCGCCGCGCTCTACCGAACGCGCGCCCGCGGCAAGGCCCGAAACGCATCAAGCTGTCCAATGGTCAGCTCCGCTGCCGCCGCAGCGACTTGGACGCGTGGTGGGCAGAACACGAGACCGCAGCCTGACCATTGACCGACCCCAAGCCGTACGAGGAGAGGCGGCTTAAGCACCGGGCCCACCGTGCAGTGCGGCCCGTTCCCATCCCGCCGGTACTGGTCGCCATCCTGCGCGCCCACATCGAAGCGTTCGGGGCGTCCACCGACGGCCGGCTGTTCAGCGCGGTGCGGGGCGGGCCCGTCCGGTCGCAGGAATACGGCGCGGTGTGGAAGGAGGCTCGGCGGAAGGCTCTCACCGCCGCTCAGGTGGCTTCTCCGCTCGCCGCCATCCCGTACGACCTGCGGCACGCGTGTGTCTCGTTCTGGCTCCGCTCCGGGGTGAGCCTGGCCGAGACCGCCCGGCGGGCGGGGCAGAGCGTCGCCGTGCGCCAGCGCTACTACGCCAAGGTGCTGGACGGCGAAGAGGCCAGGATGAACGCGCTCATTGAGCGACCTGCTGAACTGATGTTGCCGCTGGGCACCGGTTTACGGAGCGGCTTCCAGCGCTCTACTCGCTTCATCCGCGAAACGGGTTATTGAGTGAGTGAGCTCCGCCGCCTTGAGGGTGTGGCGCTCGATGTACTGGACGAGGGACTCAGGAGCCGATCGGTGAGCAAGGCGCCAGGTCACCAGGTTGTTGTTGACTATCTGCAACGCGCTGAGCACAGCGTCCGCAGCCGCTGCTACGTCTTTCGGACCTTCCAGGTACAAACGAGCGCAAGAGGCCCGAATCGCGTGAATTAGCTCGTCAAGTCGTCCTAGCAATCGCTCCACATCGGTTCCCGTGTCCTCACGGACAAGGGCACGGGATGCCTGGCGCGCGACCTCGCGTGCCTCAGTGATCGGAACAAGCGCCGCTGTATAGGCGTCGCGGCGGACCTCGCGTCGCCATCGTGCGTGATCCATGCGGGCTTGGTCGCGTGACTGCTGGCGTGTGTGCCAACCGGTGAGCATGGAAGTCGTGGTAGCGCCGACGACTCCGACGAACGCCCCAAGCAAGGCGGCAAGTCCTTGGTCCACGCCAAGGATTATCGGACGGTTCCCTGCGTCTGGGCGGCACAGTGCCGCCTTTCACGATGTGCGTTCCGCCACCCAGCGAGGTACATTCCGTCGGTTTCCATCCTGGCCGCAGGTTGGCCGCACGCGCTGGTCAGAGGTGGGATACCGGCGAATCAGGGTGAGACACGGTGCACGCAAAGGGAGTGCCCCGGTGCCTGGGGCACCCCCTTTGACCTGCGCTGTCTATGACCTGCGCGGAGACGGTGGGATTTGAACCCACGGTGACATCGCTGCCACGACGGTTTTCAAGATCTCTCGGCGATACGGCTGCGGGATGACTCCGCCGCAGGTCAGGCGGGTACGAGAGCCCCGGCGGAGCCGTCGTCATCGTCCTCGTGCCCGCTACGTGCCCCCGGCTCGTGATCGTGCCCGCTGAGCCAGGAGTCGGCCGCTTCGGCGACCTGGTCGTCGCGACCGGCGACCGGCCGGGCGTAGTGCCGGGTGGTGACACTCGCGTTGGAGTGGCCGAGGCGATGAGCGGCGGTCATGACGCCGTACCGGTCGGCGACCCACGTCCCGTGCGAGGCCCGGAGATCATGCGGGGTGACGTCGGTCAGCCCGGCCGCCAGGACGGCGGGGTCGAAGCAGGCCTTGCGCCACTGGTTGTAGCGCAGCGGCTTGCCGCCCGGGGTCGTGAACAGGAGCGCGTCCTCCCCGCCGGGCAGAGTCTCCAGGTGCCGGCCGAGCCGCTTGGAGAGCGACGGGCCGACGCGGAGGAGCCGCTTCTGATGGGACTTCGGGGTATCGAAGACCAAGGTGCCGTTGGCTTCGGCGAGGTTCTCGTCGACCAGGACGAAGCCGCCGGAGACGTCGATGTCCGCACGCCGGAGGGCGAACGCCTCGCCGACTCGCAGGCCCGCGTACGCGAGGAGCGCGATCAGCAGGTCATGAGGCTTGGCCGCACTCCGCACCATCCGGGAGGCTTCGAGCGGGGTCAGGATGTGCGGTTCGGTCTGCGGCATCCGAGGCAGCTTCACGCCCCGGCAGGGGGTCTGCGGGATCATGTCGTTGTCGACGGCAGCCCGCATGACCTGGGACAGGACTCGGTACGCCTGGCGGATCCGGGAGGCGCTGAGCCCCCTGGTCCTCATCCCTCCCACCCACTCGGCAACCGTGATCGGCCGGAGGCTGGACAGCTCCCGGTCCCCGAGGGCCGGGTTGATCAGGGAGTTGATCAGCGACCGGTACGACGCCTGTGTCTTGTGCTTGAGCTGCGGGGAGACGGCCGCGAGCCACCGGGCCGCCCAGTCGCGTACGGTCGTCTGCCCCTCGGCAGGGTCCAGCCAGTGCCCCTCCTCGATCTCGATGCGCTTCCGGGCGAGCCAGCGGTCGGCGTCCGTCGAGGTGGCGAACGTCCGATCCGCAGGGCGGAGGACTCCATCAGGCCCCGGGTACCGCGCTTGGAAGCGCCCGGAGGGGAGCTTGCGAACCCGGCCGAAGGCACGGCGGGACTTGCGCTTGCCAGCCATCAGGCGGCCCTCCTGAGCGCGTTGGGCCGCAGGGCGATCGGCTGCACGGTGTTCTCGGCCACGTACGCCTCCAGAGCCCATTCCGGGATCCGCACGTGTCGGCCGACCTTCACGAAGGTGATGCGACGTTCTTCAACAAGCCGACGGGGGAACCTCACGCCGGTACCCAGCCGCTCGGCGACTTCTTGCACGCTCAGCAGTCGATCCACACTCACCACTCCCCCTCAGCCTCAAGATCGGTCAGGTCGGCCAGGGCTTCACGGGCCGTCTCTCGGTTCAGTCGGATCTCCTTTGCGATCGATGCGGCGAGCCAGGATTCGCCGGGGGTGTGGCCGTGCCCGGCGTAGGACCAGTGGGCGAGCACGAGTGTGGAGCCCTCCGCGTCGTCCAGGTCCTCGGGCAGCCCGCGCTCCCGACGCTCTTGCCGCGCACGGAAGTCGGCGCGGACCTGGCGACGCTCGGCGAAGGTCGAGGAGTAGCGCCGGGACTTGGTGAGGAAGTGGCCGCGGAAGCCGAGCATGTGAGCCCAGGCCCAGAGCTTGCGGTCCGGGTAGTGCCGGTCAAGGGCATGACAGGCTCGAATCAGGCGCCGGGCGTGGTCGGGAAGGTCGGGCCGCTTGTCGAGTTCCGAGAGCTCCCCGACGCGGCGATCAACGGTGCCGGTGGACTCGGCGGCCTTGGTGGCGTACTTCGCCACGTACGCGGCCACGGCTTGCTCGGTGAGCTCCTGGCCGTCGGTGCCGATCCCGCGCACGTCGACCTGATCACCCCAGCGCAGGACCCGCGCCGGAACATCGTCGGAGGCCGGTACCGGGACGCGAACACGGGTGGCAGCAGCGCGGATCGCGTCGCCGAGGAGGGCCGTACTCGCCCACTCGGGCGGGATGTCGTCGGGACCGGCCGGGCCGTCCAGGCGCACGATGGCATGGAAGTGAATGGCCCCGCGCTTCTGGAACTCGGCGACCTTGCCGAAGGAGATCCGGCAGACCTCCCGCAGCGCGCCCTGAGTCACTCCGGCGTGGGCGGCGATCTCGCGGCGGAGGTAGATCGTGAACCGGCGCCAGAGGTCACCGGCGTGGTTGTTCCAGAGGACGGCCCCGGCGTAGTCGTACGTCGTCGGATCGAGCGCCGTGCCGAGTTCGGGGGCGTCCTCGGAGTGGGCGACACCGCAGCGGCAGCGGCCGTTCTCGGGGCGGTTGTGGACCGGCCCGAAGGAGGGCGCGGTGAGCGTGGCGAACACGCCGGGGTGGATGCGTACGCCGTCAGGGATGCCCATCCTCGGATCCCCGGTGAGCCCGGCGCGTATCAGGTGGTAGGCGTCGCCCGCGTACGTCCAGGCGCAGGACGGACAGCGGGAGGCCCGCCGGTTGCCGCAGGCGACTCGGAGACGGCCGCCCGGCTCCTCGCCCGTGGAGTACGAGTACAGGACATCCCCGGTCCGGGTGTCACGGGTGACGGTCGTGCCGGTCAGGTGGATCGGGTCCGAGCAGCCACCCGTACGGCGTACCTGCTCACGCCAACGGTCGAAGCCGGGGGCCGAGGCCACCCGGAGCAGATCAGCCACGGTCACGGGGTCAGTGCCCATGGTGGCCGCCGCACCGGCCACGGCCTCAGGGGCGACGGGGAACACCGTCACTCGACCACCCCCGGAGCGTCGACGATCACGACCTCCAGGACCTTCGCGCCGCCGCAGTCGGGGCAGTAGAGCTGGAACCCGGTGGTGTCGTAGCCGCTGCCCGCGCAGGCCGGGCACTCCAGCCACTCGGTGGTGCCGAAGGCCGTACGGCAGGCGTTCGCGTCCTGGCAGCGCGTCTTGCCGCACACCGCGCAGCTACGGGTCGTACGCCGGACGATCCTCGGTGCTGAGGCCCCGGTCCGTCGGCCGGGGTGGATCAGCGAGACAGGCATGATGGAGGCTCCCTTGGAAGAGGGGTGGGGCGGCGCATCTGCTTGGCGGTAGGGGCGCCGCCCTTCTTCAGGGAGTCTTCACCTCCCTAGGGAGATTGAAACCAAACCTCCCTAGGGATGTCAACGAGACCTGCTGATGGAGGTGCGTTGGAGAAGTGATCGGGTACGCGTTCGTGCGTCCGGAAGGGGGTGGCAGGTAGTCTGACCACCCTAGGGAGCATCGAGGAGTGGGAGAGACAATGCCCGAGACTGCGCGGCAGATCGCCGACGATCTCCGGGCGCGGATCGAGTCCGGTGACCTACAGCCGGGCGATCGGTTGCCCGGTGAGCCGTCGTTGGTGAAGACGTACGGCGTCGCCAAGATGACCGCGAACCAGGCGCTGAAGATCCTCGTGAGCGAGGGCCTGGCGGTCGCGCGGCCGGGATCCGGAACCTACGTACGGGAGTTCAGGCCGATCCGCCGGGTCGCGAACGACCGCCTCTCCAAGACGCGCCGAGACGCAGGGCAGTCCATCTGGTCAGCCGATGTGGCCCAGCGCCCCCTGGTCACCGACGTCCAGGTCTACGAGGCCGAGGCCCCGCGCCAGATCGGGCGCCTGCTGAACCTTGAGCCCGGAGCGGCCGTCATCGTGAGGAGCCGGAAGTTCGTGGTCGAGGACCGCCCGGTCCAGATCGCAACGTCGTACCTCCCGGCGGACCTGGTCCGGGACACGGCGATCGCCCAGCCGAACACGGGCCCGGGAGGCAGTTATGCCCGCCTGGCCGAGCTTGGCGCGGAACCTGTCCTCTTCTCCGAGGAACTTCGGGCGCGGATGCCGAGCGAGGAGGAGCGCACCGCCCTGGCCCTCGCGGCCGGCACCCCGGTCCTGGAGATCTGCCGCACCGCCCTCACCGAGGACGAGCGCCCCGTGGAGGTCAACCAGATGCTGCTGGACGCCGGTTCGTACGTCCTGGAGTACCGCCTGAGCAGCTGAGAGCTGTTACAGGAATCTCTACCTCATCAAGCACCCGTCGTCGCTTCGCTCCTCCGGGCGGGCGCGGGCCGTCGTCCGCGCCCGCGCTCATGTCTCCGCCCCGCTCGGCACGGCCGACGACCCCCGCCCGCCCAAGAGGCAGGCACACAGGAGCATGAGGTCAGAACCCGTCGTGGCTGGGGCGGTCGGCTCCACGGCTTTAGAGGTCGTTCTCTTTCCGAACCTCGTGTGTGGATTCCGCTGGTCAGACATGAGATCGCTGCTGTCGCGGAAGTCTCGGCTCGTTGCCGGTCGGG